>JAIXQV010000271.1 GCA_027485535.1 Oxalobacteraceae bacterium
GTGATTCGCGCTTTAGGCGACATTGCCCTCGCGTGCTCGCCGCCAAGCCTCAATCAGTTCGCGTGCGCTCGGGGACAAGTCGCCAAGCGGGAAGGTCGCGGCGCGATGGAAGATCATCAGCGCATAGACATCCGCGAGTGCGTTCACTTCAGCCGACAGGGCGCGCTCCTCCCCCTGGGAGGGTCGCATGCGGCGCCAGTAGTTAATGGCTTGTTCGAGTTCGGAGAGCGTCAGGTTCACGCCGCCATTTTACCGGCGCTTGGCTCAGAAGCAGAGCCACAATTGATTCGCGACCATCACCACGAAGTTCGGATGCAGGTAGCTCATAAAGGCGGTTGCCGCAATGGCTGCGAGAATCAGGCCCAGCAAGCTAACGCGTAGCCGGGGTTTCATGCAGGCTGCGGCTCGCGCTTCACCGCAGCCTCGCTAATCGGCAGGTTAAGCGCGCAGGCGGCAAGGCCAAGCGCGATCGTGATCAGCCACACGGTGTCGTAGCTACCTTGCACGGTGTAAAGGTAGCCGCCGAGCCATACGCCCGAAAAACTCCCCAGCTGGTGAGAGAAAAAAACAAAGCCCGACAGCATCGACAAATGGCGCACCCCAAACATGCTGGCAATTACGCCGTTGGTCAGCGGCACGGTAGACAACCACAACAGCCCCATAGAAGCCGCGAATAAATAGACAGATATCGGCGACAAGGGCGAGAACACGAAGACGCTAATGATGAGCGCGCGCACCAGGTAAATGGCGGCAAGCAAGCGTGGTTTCGGTAGCGTACCGCCCAGTTGGCCTGCCATGAAAGACCCGAAAACATTGAACAAACCAATCAACGCTAGCGCCACAACCGCCACTTGCGGATCGAATACGCCGCGATCTTTCAAATACGACGGCAGATGCACTCCAATAAACACCACCTGGAAACCGCACACAAAATAGCCCGCCACCAGCAATCGAAACGGTCGGTGTGCGAATGCCTCACGCATTGCCTCGGAAATACTTTGGGATGCCATGCCGGGACTTGGCGACTCGGGCGGCTCATGCAGCATGAACGAGAGTGGCATCATCAGCACCACGACCGCCGCAGCCAGGCAATACAAAGCGCCTTGCCAGCCAGTGTTCGCAATCAACAACTGCTCAACCGGCACCATCGCAAATTGTCCAAATGAGCCGGCCGCGCCAAGCACACCAAAAGCCCATGAGCGTTGGGCGATCGGCGCGGTGCGACCCACCACACCTGACAAGGCACCAAATGCAGTGCACGACAGCCCCGCCCCGATCAGAAAACCAGACCCGATCACGAAGACTGAAGGCTGAACGCCAGTGGCCATCACCAGCAGCCCGCCCATGTACAGCAGGGCACCGAGCAAGACCACACGGGGCGCGCCAAAGCGATCCGCTGCCATGCCAGCCACCGGACCGAACACACCCCACATCAGATTTTGCAGCGCCATCGCCAAAGAAAACGTATCGCGTGCCCAATCATGATGCTGCGACACGGGTTGCAGCCAAAACCCAAACCCATGACGCACGCCCATGGCCAACGACAAAATGATGCCGCTGGCGAGCAGTACCGTCGTTAGGCGAGTAGATTCAGTCCCTTGGCGCATGAGGGTAGAGAGATGTCCGCGCTGAATGATTCAGCTGTTCGTGAATCGTTGACGCGGGAACGCAAGCGCTGGCAACGAAGGGGTCAGGCGGCCTTCTTTGCGACGGCCTTCTTTGCAACCACTTTCTTTGCTGCGACTTTCTTCGCGGCGGGTTTTTTTGCAGCGGTTTTTTTAGCGGCTGCCTTCTTGGCGGGGGTTTTGCTGGCAACAGCTTTCTTAACCGGCGTTGCTGGCGCTAGTTTTTTTGCCGCACCACGTGAGCCGGTTTTCGGTTGATCGGCATCTTCTTTGCCAGCCTTCGGCTTGCGCGCTTCAAATTCGAAACTGACTTTGCCATCCGCGCCGCGCGCTAAATAAGCCTTGAACGGGCGACGTGTTCGTTGCGAGACGAATCCCGGAAGCAGATCGGTGCGACCCTCGTTCAAGAGCTTCACCATTTGCTCGGGCAAAATCTCCTGTTGCAAGATGATGCGACCGCTACGGAAATCACAAGCCTTGGGTCTGGCAACGGTTTTCTCACAAACATAAGCCAGACCCATCTCGTACACGCCGCTGCCACATTTCGGGCATGCACCTAACGGTGTTTGGGCCGAGAAGTCGACAGGTTCTGCAGACTCGTCGTCGAGACTGCTCTGTCCAAAATCAAACTCGAGCTTGTAGTTGCTAGCGTCTGCGTCGTGAGAGATCTTCAGAATCGCGGCGAACGGCCGGCCCATCTTGGAACGAAAACCTTGCAGCGGGCCAATCGTGCGCTGGGTAAGCAGTTCTTCAACTTCAGGGACTTCAAATTGTCGGCCACCGGGTACTTTGCTGATAGAGAACTCACACTTCGTGCAGGCAAAGCGACGGTAGTTTTCCTTCACAACGCCACCACAATTCGGGCATGGCGTCGTTAGCGTTGCATAGTCGCCGGGGATGGTGTCGTTGTCGTATTCTTTTGCGCGCTTGACGATGATCTGCGTCATCTGCGCGATCTCGCGCATAAAAGCTTCACGACTAATCTCACCGCGTTCCATGCGCGCCAATTTCGATTCCCACTCGCCGGTCAGCTCGGGTGCCGTCAATTCGGAGACGCCTAAACCACGCAGCAGGGTCATCAGCTGAAACGCTTTAGCGGTCGGGATTAACTCGCGACCTTCGCGGATCAAATATTTTTCGTTCAGTAGCCCTTCGATAATGGCTGCTCGTGTGGCTGGCGTGCCCAGACCTTTGCCCGCCATTGCATCGCGCAACTCTTCGTCATCGACGAATTTGCCTGCGCCTTCCATCGCCGATAACAGCGTGGCTTCCGAATAGCGCGCCGGTGGTTTGGTCACCAAGGCATGCGGCTCGATCTTATCGGTCTTGACCTTTTCGCCGGCGGCGACAGCGACCAGAGTGCCACTCGTCTCGCCTTCTTTTGCGTTCGGGTCGACCGCTTCCTTGCCATACACCGATAACCAACCCGGTGTAGTTAGGATTTTGCCTTCGGTCTTGAACTGGTGGCCTGACACCTCGGTGAAGCGTGTGGTCACCAAGTACTCAGCCGCGGGAAAGAAAATCGCCATGAAGCGTCGAACCACCAAGTCGTAGAGCTTTTGCTCTGGCTCTGACAAACTCTTCGGTAGCTGACCGGTCGGGATGATCGCAAAGTGATCACTGATTTTCGTATTATCGAAAATGCGCTTGTTCGGCTTGACCCAGTTCTTATTCAGTATCTGCGCCGCGAACGGGTAATAGTTATTGATCTCGCCGAGCGACTCCAGCGTCTGCTTGACCGTACCGAGATAATCTTCCGGCAGGTGCTTGGAATCGGTACGTGGATAGGTCAGCACCTTGTGCCGCTCATAGAGCGCCTGCGCCAACCCAAGTGTGTTTTTGGCAGAGAAGCCGAAACGCGCATTCGCCTCGCGCTGCAGACTAGTGAGGTCGAACAGTGCCGGCGCCATTGAAGTGCTCGGCTTCGATTCCTCACTCACATTGCCGGGCTTGGCCCGGCAGGCGGCAACGATCGAATCTGCTGCAGCCTTGCTCCACAGTCGCTCGGCGCGCTGCTCAGGATCCGTCTCGTCTTTCTTGAATTTGGTGTCTAGCCAGCGACCTTCGTAGATACCGGCGGCACATACAAACTCGGCTTTGACTTCCCAATAGTCGCGCGGCTGAAACTGTTTTATTTTCTCTTCACGCTCAACCACGATCGACAGCGTCGGTGTTTGGACCCGACCGACGGTGGTGAGATAAAAACCGCCCTCTTTCGAGTTGAACGCGGTCATCGCGCGCGTGCCATTAATGCCGATCAGCCAGTCGGCCTCGCTGCGGCAGCGAGCGGCGTCGGCCAGTGGCAGCATCTCTTCGTCGTCACGCAGATGCGTGAATGCCTCACGAATTGCGCCCGGCGTCATCGATTGCAGCCAGAGTCTTTGTACCGGCTGCTTTGCCTTCGCGTACTGCACAATCAGCCGGAAAATCAGCTCACCCTCTCGGCCCGCGTCACAGGCATTAATGATGCTGCCGACGTCCTTACGCTTGAGCAGCTTGTTCAGCAACTTCAGGCGCGATTCGGTTTTCTGGATCGGGTTGAGCGCGAAATGCGGCGGAATCATGGGCAAGTTCGCGAACGACCATTTCCCCCGCTTGACATCGTATTCTTCAGGCGCCGCTATCTCGACTAGGTGACCGACCGCCGAGGACAACACATAGTTGTCTGACTCGAAGTACTCATCATGTTTGGTGAACCCGCCAAGACTCTTCGCGATGTCGTTCGCGACAGAAGGCTTCTCGGCAATGATGAGTGTTTTGGTCATAGTGGATAAGAGTTGGACAGCGGCGGTGCTGATATCGCCGGTCGGAGCTGGCGCAAATCCAGAGCTTTGCGCAGGGGTAGTGCCTGAACCGGCGGGTTCGGCAGCCAAACGCGGACAATGATAAGCGGGTTGTCAAGCAGTTCGCAAGCCGGCCGGCCCCGGCGGTTCGCTGCGACCCTGTTTTGCGCTCTTTTAGTGATACAGCGGCGGATGGCTGTTTTCTTCGTCGGCGAACAATTCGTCGAACATCAGGCTGTCGGGCTCTTTGCCCTGACTCCAGAGGACCATCAGCACGATGACCTTCAATTTATCGAGAGGAATTGGCGATTCATTCACCGCACAGGCACGCTCAATGACGATTTCGCGCTGAATGGTGTTGATGACGTCGGCTGATTCGAGAAACTCAATGAAGCCGATCGCTTCGGAGCCGAGCATTTCATACTCTTTGTCGGCGTAAACGCGCGAGCCGAATGAAAAGGCCGTTTGATGGGCCTGCTGGCTGAACATTTCATTCGTGGTTTCGGCAAGGTCGGTCAACCAGCCTAGCGCACGCGAAATCTCATCCTGTTCGAAACCAACCGCCGACAGTTTCTTCGCCAAAGCCGCCGAATCAGGGCAGGCGTCGGGCCGGTAATAAGTTTCGTAAAGGTAAACAAGTACCTCAAACATTCTTACACTGTAACGGCATCTTTTCCTACGCACAAGTCAGAATGTCAAAAAGCGCCCTGTGGCGAGCAGCGAAATGACGCAATCAAGAAATATTTCTGTTTTATTTCAGCAGCTTAGCTTTTTTGTCTGGCCGGGCGTCTGATAAAACAAAAAACAGATTTTTCGGCGGTGAGCTTAATTACACCCATTTTCAAGCCTATAAAAAACTTCGCAAGCCGCAATCCTAGTTGCATTCGACGCTTGACGCATTCCGCGCTTATTACGGCAAATCGGTCGGGCCCACACTTGCTTTGCAGCGAAACAGTTTTTAGCGGCAGAAATTTTTTACGCCATCAGTCTTTGATAGCGGCCATCGCTCAACCGTTCAAAGATCCCGTCAAGCTCCAGCAGCAGCAAGCTTGCTTGAATCTCGGACGCCGCCAAACCGGTACGCTCCGCTAATTGATCTACTGAGGTTGGGTCGTGCCCTGCGGCTTGCAACACTTGCTGTGCGCGCTCATCCATGGCAGCGGGTACACCAGTGCTCGCAGGCTGCGTCATCACAGCAGCATTTCGCGTGGAATGTTTCGACGTCGTGATGGCCTGTTGCACCGCTGGGGCTAATGCATGCAGTTGCAACTCTTCCAAAATATCCTGCGCAGACTCCACCAACTTGGCACCTTGTCGGATTAATTGATGACAACCTTTTGCTAGTGGCGAGTGGATTGATCCAGGAATTGCAAATACTTCACGCCCTTGTTCCAAGGCACTGCGCGCGGTAATCAGCGAACCTGATTGCAGTGCAGCTTCTACTACCAGCACACCGAGCGACATACCGCTAATCAGGCGATTGCGACGCGGGAAATTCGCCGCGATCGCAGCTGTGCCAATCGGATACTCGCTGAGAAGACAACCATGTTCTGCAATGCGATGCGCCAGCGCGCGATGTTTGGCGGGGTATACCAAATCAAGCCCGGTGCCGGTGATGGCAATCGTTGATCCGTGATCAGGCGTTTCGCTACAGCCACCCGAGTGCGCCGCTGCGTCGATACCGAGCGCCAGTCCGGAGACGACGCACAATCCTGCGCTGCTCAAGGTCTGTGCGAAGCGTTCCGCATTCTGCAGTCCTTGTGCGGTCGCATTGCGGCTACCAACGATAGCGACACCGGGGCGTGACAGTAATTCAGTACGACCTTTCGCATATAACAGCGGTGGTGGATCAGGGATGCTGAGCAGTGCCTGCGGATAATTTGCATCAGCCAGCGTGAGCACATGATTGCCGGGTTCTGCAGCCCATGCGAGTGTTTTATCGATCTGCAACTGCATCGCCGCATCCGGTTTGCCAGCCAGCGCAAGCGCGATTTTTTCAGGAACGCATTTTTGTAGCGCAGGGAAACCGGCGGAGAGGATTTCGCCGGGTAATCCGAAGCGTGACAGCAAGTCGCGCGCAGTCGCCGGTCCCACGCCGTCTGTCAGCACCAATTGCAGCCAGGCTGCAAGATCATCACGGTCGCTCATTTGGGCTTGATGAGTGAATCAGATAGCCCACGCCAAGGGCATCGCGGCTTTGCATAACCAGCGCCAGTGCTTCGTGCTGAAGCGCCTCGAACACCAGTAGCGCCCCGATGGGGGCGCCTTGTGCGGAGGATGCGGCTGGTGCGGGTGAGCGATTTTCATCACCGCCCATTCTATCTGGCCGCAGGACCTCGACCACGCTGCCGGGCCGAAGGCCATCGGCGAATCCGCGGTCGAGCGCCACCACATCATGCTGCGAAGCCCAGCGGCTTTCTCGCAATACCGCCAGGATTTTGCCTTTAAGCGGAGGCGCAGCCTGCGGCATCAGAATGGTCGGGCGCTGTGTCGCGACGGGTAGTAATAGATCGCCATGACTGAGCTCAGCATCTGCATGCACGACCAAAAATTGCGTTGGATTTTCTGCCTGCCGACGGACTTGACCAATGCGTAACAGGGGCACCGCCGGCGGCTCACGACCATCTGAAGCTGCCGGCGCCGTCAGTACGCGCATGACATCGAATGTCTCGCCGGCGATGGGTGGCTTGGTCGTGAAAACGATGTCGCCGCGTAACAGCAAGCGCCGGCCTTCTGACAATCCGACAATGCGCGGTGCATCGGCCACGGTTGCTGCAGAGACCAAGCGGTAGCGAGCGGCTAACGATATCAGCTTGGGATCAATCGTTGGTATGGCCGGCTTGTGCGCAGTTGCCACCACACGCGCTGCTGGCGACAACTTGCTTACCGTCGTTGTCCCGGTTGTCGTGTTGCCAGTGGGCGCGACGCTAAGCACGCCGAGCGTACGATCCAGGACGATGCGTTGACCGGGATAAATCCAATGCGGGTCCCGAATCTGCTCTTGGTTATTAGACCAAACCTCACGCCAGCACCAGGGATTTTGCAGAAACCGCGCCGCAATATCCCACAGCGTATCTCCTTGCTGCACGGTGTGGGAGTCGGGCGCCGAGCTGAGGATTACACACTGGTTGGCGGCGTTTGCCGCTGCACCCAGGGACAGTGCTGCCGCAGCGAGCCACAATGTGGCTATGCTAGACTTCGTCATCGTTTTTTCACGCTTGTTGGGGTTGGTGGGAAATGTTTTTGCAGATGGGTGATCTGCACATTCGCCGCCGATTGTGCATGAGCGCATCCCCCTTCCGATCTGTTCACCGCTGAATTTTTAGCGACTGTTGCGCAAAAGTTGTATGGCACTGTTATCCATCCTTCGATATCCCGATCCGCGCTTGCACACGATCGCCAAACCGGTTAGCTCATTCGACGAGCGACTGGAGAAACTTGTCGCCGATATGGCAGACACCATGTACACCGCGCCCGGTATCGGGCTGGCAGCAACGCAGGTCGATGTGCATGAGCAAGTGATCGTGATTGATGTTTCCGACACACGCGATCAATTGCTGGTGTTGGTGAATCCGGAAATCGTCTGGGCCAGCGATGAGCGTCAGGTCTATGACGAGGGCTGTCTCTCAGTGCCGGGTATTTTTGATGGTGTTGAGCGCCCTCTGCGTGTGCGGGTCAAGGCGCATGATGCCAGCGGCAAGTTGCAAGAGTTCGATGCTGACGGTTTGCTGGCGGTGTGCGTACAGCACGAGATGGACCACCTGAAAGGCAAGGTCTTCGTTGAGTACCTGTCGCCGCTCAAGCGTAATCGCATCAAGACCAAGTTGCTGAAAGAAGAGCGCGAGCTGAAGAAAGAGCGTCAAGCAGAAGCGGTACGCTAATCATGCGTGTCATTTTTGCTGGCACGCCAGAATTCGCCGCAGTTGCACTGGCGGCGCTGCACGATGCTGGTATAGACATCCCCTTGGTGCTGACCCAGCCCGATCGTCCTGCCGGACGCGGCATGCAGCTGCACGCATCGCCGGTGAAGCAATTCGCGCTGCAGCACCACATCCCGGTGGCACAACCCACGTCATTACGCTTGGACGGCAAGTTTTCCGATCAGGCCGAGCAGACCCACGCGCTGTTGGCTTCAACGCCGCATGATGTAATGGTGGTTGCCGCCTATGGCTTGATACTTCCGCCATCGGTGCTCGCCATACCACCGCAAGGTTGTATCAATATCCACGCTTCGCTGTTACCGCGCTGGCGTGGCGCTGCGCCAATTCACCGTGCGATTGAGTCGGGTGATGCCGAGACGGGCATCACCATCATGCAGATGGACGCCGGGTTGGACACCGGTGACATGCTGCTGATGGCGCGCGAGCCGATTTTGCCGCAGGACACCACAGGCGAATTACACGACCGACTGGCCGCGCTGGGCGGACGCATGATCGTCGATGCTTTGCAGCGCTTATCCGAGGGTCGCTTGACTGCAACACCGCAACCGGACGAGGGCGTGACCTACGCCGCAAAAATCTCAAAAAATGAGGCCGCGCTTGATCTGCGCCTTCCGGCCAGCACCCTACTGCGACAAATTAACGCATTCAACCCGGCGCCAGGTGCGTCGGTGCAATTAGGCGATAGCGTGTTGAAGATTTGGCGCGCAGAGCGGGTTGCAGCTAGCGCCGAGCCGGGTCTTGTTTTGGCAGTTGACGCGCGCGGCGTGACCATCGCTTGCGGCGAAGATGCTTTATTGCTGACAGAATTACAGAAGCCCGGCGGTAAACGTCTTTCTGCTGCCAATTTTCTGCAGGGGTTCCCGATCGAAGCAGGGCAACGGCTGCAGCGAACGAGCTGATTTACCGTATAATCTGCGACGCGCCGATTTGACTCTGTCAATACCAGCTTGCGGGCGCGGGGGAGGCTTCCCCAAGAAATACTGCTAAAGCGGAACGCACACCCGGCTTCGCTAATGCAGGCCGGGTTTTTTATTTTGCGCTAAAGCGCAGCAACCAGACACGATGAAACGCGACGCTATTTCCCCGGTAGAGACACAGCTGCGAGAGCTGATGTCACGCCGTATCTTGGTTCTCGATGGTGCGATGGGCACCATGATTCAGCGCTACAAGCTCAGCGAAGAAGACTATCGCGGTCAGCGTTTCGCCGATTTTTCTGTGCCCGGCAAAGATGTTTTTGTCAAAGGCAACAATGAGCTGCTGACACTGACGCAGCCGCATATTATTCAAGAGATTCACGAGCAATATCTGGCGGCGGGTGCAGACCTGATTGAGACCAATACCTTTGGTGCTACCTCGATCGCGCAAGACGACTACCACATGGCGCATCTGGTGCGCGAGATGAATCTCGAAGCGGCACGCATAGCGCGTGCGGCTTGCGATAAATATTCCACCGCTGACAAGCCACGCTTTGTCGCTGGCGCGCTTGGCCCGACGCCAAAGACGGCTTCTATTTCGCCCGACGTCAATGATCCGGGTGCGCGCAATGTCAGCTTCGATCAGTTGGTTGCCGCTTACCACGAACAAGTGACTGCACTGGTCGAGGGCGGGTCGGATGTGCTGCTGGTCGAAACCGTCTTTGATACGCTGAACTGCAAAGCGGCATTGTTCGCCATCGATCTGTATTTTGAGCAGACCGGTACGCGCCTGCCGATCATGATCTCGGGTACGGTGACTGATGCCTCCGGCCGCATTTTGTCCGGTCAGACCGTCACTGCTTTCTGGAACTCGGTACGCCACGCCAAGCCGCTCACCATCGGCCTGAATTGCGCGCTTGGTGCAACGTTAATGCGTCCGTATGCCGAAGAGTTATCCAAAGTCGCCGAGACCTTTGTTTGTATCTACCCGAATGCCGGTTTGCCAAACCCGATGTCGGACACCGGGTTTGATGAAACACCTGATATCACCGCCTCTCTGCTGAAAGAGTTCGCGGATAGCGGTTTTGTGAATATCGCCGGCGGCTGCTGTGGCACCACGCCTGATCACATTCGAGAAATCGCTAACACCGTCGCCAGCATCGCGCCGCGTAGGGTCCCAACGCACATTCACCAGCTGAGATTGTCTGGCTTGGAGTCGTTCCTGATCGACGACGACTCTTTGTTTGTGAATGTGGGTGAGCGCACCAATGTCACCGGCTCAAAAGCCTTCGCGCGCATGATCCTCAATGAGCAATATGAAGAGGCACTCGCGGTTGCGCGGCAACAGGTAGAGAACGGCGCGCAGGTCATCGACATCAATATGGACGAGGCGATGCTGGACTCGGTCGCCGCAATGGCGCGCTTCCTGAACCTGATCGCGTCCGAGCCGGATATTGCGCGTGTGCCGATCATGATCGACTCCTCCAAATGGAGCGTGATCGAGGCCGGTCTGAAGTGCGTCCAAGGTAAAGCGATCGTCAACTCAATCTCGCTGAAAGAGGGCGAAGAAGAGTTTCTGAGACAAGCCACGCTGTGCCGGCGTTATGGAGCAGCGGTGATCGTGATGGCCTTTGATGAAACCGGTCAGGCCGACACCTTCCAGCGCAAGATAGAAATCTGCGAGCGCGCGTATCGCTTTTTGGTCGAGCGCGTGGGTTTTCCGCCGGAAGACATTATTTTCGATCCGAATATTTTCGCGATCGCTACCGGCATCGATGAGCATAATAACTACGCAGTCGACTTCATCGAAGCGACGCGCTGGATACGAGAAAACCTGCCGCATGCCAAAGTATCCGGCGGCGTATCGAATGTCTCATT
This sequence comes from Oxalobacteraceae bacterium, assembly GCA_027485535.1. GTDB lineage: Bacteria > Pseudomonadota > Gammaproteobacteria > Burkholderiales > Burkholderiaceae_D > Pernthalerella. The sequence continues at coordinate 11,142 of JAIXQV010000271.1, forward strand.
CTCATTCCGCGGCAATGATCCGGCGCGTGAGGCGATCCATACCGTATTCTTGTATCACGCGATCAAGGCCGGTATGAGCATGGGTATCGTCAACGCCGGCATGATGGGTGTGTATGACGATCTCGACCCCGAGTTGCGCGAGCGCGTTGAAGATGTGGTGCTGAATCGTCGCGACGATGCGACCGAGCGCATGATCGAGTTTGCCGCGACGCTGAAAGCGGGCGGCAAAAAAGAAGAACAGAACTTGGTTTGGCGTGAGGCCCCGGTTGAAAAGCGGCTGTCACACTCACTGATTCACGGTATCACGCAGTGGATTGTAGAAGACACTGAAGAAGCCCGGCAGCAGGTGGCAGCAAAAGGTGGCCGCCCGATTCATGTGATCGAAGGTCCGCTGATGGATGGCATGAACATCGTTGGCGATCTGTTCGGCCAGGGCAAAATGTTTCTGCCGCAGGTGGTCAAGTCAGCGCGTGTGATGAAGCAAGCGGTGGCGCATCTGGTGCCCTTTATCGAAGAAGAGAAAGCGGAAGAAGAACGTCGCACCGGTCAGGCCGCCAAGGCCAAAGGCAAAATCGTCATCGCAACCGTCAAGGGCGATGTGCACGACATCGGAAAGAATATCGTCACCGTCGTCCTGCAGTGTAATAACTTCGAGGTGGTGAACATGGGGGTGATGGTGCCCTGCACCGAGATCCTCGCCAAGGCAAGAGAAGAAAACGCCGACATCATCGGCTTGTCGGGGTTGATCACGCCGTCGTTGGAAGAGATGGCGCATGTCGCTAAAGAGATGCAGCGAGATCCGTGGTTCCGCGAGCGCAAGATACCTTTACTGATTGGTGGCGCTACCACCAGTCGTGCGCATACCGCAGTAAAAATCGCGCCCAACTATGAGGGTCCGGTGATTTACGTGGCGGATGCGTCGCGCTCGGTATCGGTGGCGCAGTCATTGCTGACCGACGACACGCGCGATCGCTACCTCGACGAGATCGCGACCGACTACGAGCGAATTCGTGTTCAGCACGCCGGTAAGAAAGCATTGCCGATGCTCTCGCTCCAGAAGGCGCGTCAGAACAAGATGCAACTGGACTTTAGCGGCGAGGCCGCGCCAGTGAAGCCGAAGTTTATCGGGCGGCGTCATTTCCGTAATACCGATCTTGGCTTGCTCGCGCAGTACATCGATTGGGCGCCTTTTTTCCAGACCTGGGATTTGGCTGGCAGCTTCCCTGCCATCTTGACCGACCCCATCGTCGGTGAATCGGCGAGTCATGTGTACAGCGAGGGACAGGCGATGCTGAGAAAGATCGTCGAGGGCCGCTGGCTGACCGCGAATGGCGTGATAGCGCTGTTACCTGCCAACCGCGTGGGTGACGATGATATCGAGGTCTACACCCACGAGACCAAGAGCGAGGTTGCGTTTACTTATTACGGCTTGCGTCAGCAAAATGAAAAGCCCGTGATTGAAGGTGTGGCGCGTCCGAATCAATGTCTCGCTGATTTTATTGCGCCAAAAGATTCAGGCGTTACCGATTACATCGGCATGTTTGCAGTCACCGCCGGTCTTGGTATTGAAAAACACGAGAAGCGTTTTGAAGATGCCGGCGATGATTACTCATCGATCATGCTGAAGGCTTTGGCAGACCGCCTGGCGGAAGCGTTTGCTGAGTACTTGCACGAGCGTGTGCGCAAAGATTTATGGGGCTATGCCGCCGATGAGAAACTCAGCAATGAGCAACTGATCAGTGAGAAGTATCGCGGTATTCGACCCGCGCCCGGCTACCCGGCTTGCCCGGAGCACACCATCAAGGCAGATATGTTTCGTATCCTTGAAGCGGAAGACATTGGTATGAGTTTGACCGAGTCGTATGCCATGTTCCCCGGCGCAGCCGTCGCCGGGTTTTACTTCGCGCATCCGGCGTCGAAGTATTTCACGGTTGGCAAAATCGGTGAAGATCAGGTGACTGATATGGCCGCTCGTCGCAATGTGCCGATGGATTTGTTACAGCGCTGGCTTGCGCCCAATCTCTGATTTCACAGCGGCGCGCCGTCGATAAATAGCTTCATCTCACCACTTTTAAATGAATGCCAAGTCTCGTTGGTAGTGAGTGGTTCGGTGACGATCACGGCGACGCGATCCTTTGGTGTGGTGACTTCCGAAAAATCGACTGAGAGATCTTCGTCAGATAGTTTGGCTTGCGTGAACGGATGCTGCCGAACGATATAGTGCAGCCGCGTTGAGCAATGCGCGAATAGCGCTGTGCCATCGGACAGCATCATGTTGAAAACACCAAAACTGGCGATTTCGCGCGTGAGTTGATCGATTTCTTGCCGCAGCGTGTCCAGCGGTGGAGGTGTGTCACCGAAGCGGCGTCGCAACTGCTGCATTAGATAACAAAATGCGCGTTCGCTGTCGGTGGTGCCCACCGGGCGAAATGCGCCATCGAGTGTTGGTGAAAATTCTTTCAGATCACCGTTATGGGCAAACACCCAGTAACGACCCCACAGCTCGCGGATGAAGGGATGGCAGTTCTCGAGCGCGACCTGACCTTGTGTCGCCTTGCGAATGTGCGATATGACGTTTTTTGATTTGATCGGGTAGCTTTTGATCAGCTCCGCCACAGGCGAGGCGACTGCTGACTCGTGATCGACGAATAGCCGAACGCCGGCGCCTTCAAAGAAGGCAATACCCCAGCCATCTTTGTGCTCGTCGGTGTGGCCGCCTCGATGCGCGAAACCGGTAAAGCTAAACACGATATCGGTCGGCACATTACAGTTCATGCCGAGAAGCTGGCACATGGTCAATTCCGTGTTGGGTTTGGATACCAAGGACGGTATCACAAGCCAGCGCGACTTAATCAGATGGCGGCAGATGAATCGCGCATCGCCATAGGGTGTGGCCCGAGGTCACGTATTTTTGCTCAAACGGCGTTAAAGCTATAGCCGGGTCGACCAGCCATTGTTCGGTAGGCACTTCAAGCCCGGTGAGTTGCGTGAGCGCCAAGGCCATTTCATCGATATAAATTTTCCAGTTGCTGCGGCATTCAAGATGGCCGCCCAGACGTAAGAGCGTTGGAAAGATCGGATGGCCATGCCATCGGCGCTGCAGCTGTGCTTTTTTCGGCCATGGGTTGGGGTAGAGCAGGTAATGCCGCAAGGGTTGGATGCGAGCGAGCGCCATGCGCTGCCAAAAATCCACCAGATCAGCGCGCACGGTGATGAAGTTGGACGGCTCCGACCCTTGCCAACGTGTCTGGCGCTGCAATCGATGCGCCGACTGATCGACGCCGATGACGAAGGCATCCGGGAATTGATGCGCCAGCTTGCGTGTGGATAAGCCGACGCCACAGCCGGCATCGATGATCAGCGAGCCACCGTGCGATTGCCAAGTGGTGATGGCTTGTTCGAAGGGTTCAAGGCCAGAAGGCGCCAAAGGTCGGAGAAACTCGCAACGCGCGTGTCGATCGACATGCTCGGCTAATCGAGGGTGCAGTCCGGTCTGATTACTGGTGACAGCGCGCGAAGGAGTCTGCATCAGAAACAAACATGCCCGCTTATGCGGGCATGGATGGCTAGAAAAACAAGGGGTAGAAAAAGATCAGGCAACGCTAGCTTACTGAACAATCACCGGCTGCGCCATCAGTGGGCTATAGCTGTCGAGGAATTCATCGATCTCTTCTTCGGTCGGTTGCCGAGCGCTTAGCTCTCGCACATGCTGCCGGAAGGTTTCGGCCAGTTCACCAGCAAGGAAAATCTCGCGCCGCGCCGGCTTGTCGAGGATTTCGTATCCGCCGAAGCGCATAGCCTCTAGGCCCGCCTCAGCTCGAAATTCAACCACCGAGTAGTGCTCGCTGTTGTAGATCAGATTCATGCGGTTTACTCCTCAGGTTGGTGAGACATCTTCATCCTAGTGCCTAGGATGGAGCTTAATCGCGAGTTTTCAATAGAAGGGTCCGATCTTTCCGATTACGCGGGGCTTAGTGCAGCATTTGCCATCACTAACACCGCAGATCAGGGCCGATCGTTAGCAGATCAACATATTGTGGCGATTGAAGGAATAACAAAACCTGCTCTCGGTGCGTGGCGTCAGATAAGCTGAGGTACAGCCTCTCGGGCGATCGTCGAAGTGCGCGGTTAAGCGTGACCCGCATCGTGAGATTACCTGTACAGCAAGGGCAGCCGGGCGCAACACGAGAGATGTCTAACGATACGTCTGGCGGCAATTCACTCAATGGCGCCACGCCGCTTGGTAGTCCTTCGATAATGGCCGCACAGGGCAAGCCCGGTGGGACGTTTGCAGCAATGGCGCGCTCCCGATCATTGGCGCTGCCGCCCAGTACCAGCGAGAGTACGGTCATCCGGCTTTCTTTGCCGGGCCCTTGGTGGTATCCACGCCGAGTTGCTTGAGTTTGCGGTAA
>JAIXQV010000033.1 GCA_027485535.1 Oxalobacteraceae bacterium
CCAAGCGAGCGGCAACGGTAATCTCTTTGATCAGACGGGTCCAGATTCTGCCGCGCTTGGCATCGGTCGCCGCCTTCTTGTGCTTGATGTTGGCCCACTTACTATGTCCAGCCATGTCGGTGCGTCTTCCTGATCCCGAGGTGCCGCGCGTAGGTCGGCAAATACTTATTTAAAATCAACGCCTTATGCCTATTTTTCGGCGTGCTGGCGGCTTGCAAACAGGGACGCGATCTTAACATATCGCCCTTGTCCAAATGACCCCGGGCGGCGAGAAACACAGCGATAACACAGCGATTTTGGCCGCCTTTTGCCGCGCATCGTTGCGTGCCTCAGGCTGGAAGCCTTCGCTCGATTGTCGGTATGATCCGGGGTTTTGGAAACAATCATAGCGGGGGAAGTAATGACAAAAGCAATCCGGTGCTTCAAGAACGGTGGCCCAGAGGTCATGGAATACGTTGATATCGAGGTTGGTGAGCCAGGGCCGGGCGAAGCGCGTGTCCGCCACCACGCGATTGGGCTGAACTACATCGATGTCTACTTCCGAACAGGCCTCTACCCGCAACCGCTGCCAGCGGGCATCGGCATGGAGGGTGCTGGTGTGGTCGAGGCCATTGGCGCTGGCGTGACCGAAGTGAAAGTGGGTGATCGCGTTGCATATGCTTGCCGACCACCGGGTGCGTATGCAGAGGCGCGTGTGATGCCGGCTGCGGGTTTGGTGAAACTGCCGGACGCTATCGATTTCGATACGGCTGCTGCAATGATGTTGCAGGGCATGACGGTGCAGTATCTGTTCCGCCGTACCTTCCCGTTGAAGGGGGGTGAAACCATCCTGTTTCATGCGGCGGCCGGGGGCGTTGGTCTGATTGCCTGTCAGTGGGCGAAGGCGCTAGGCGTCACCATGATCGGTACTGTCGGATCCGACGAGAAAGCCGCGTTAGCCAAGGCACATGGATGCACCCACACCATCAACTACAACAAAGAAGATTTCGTCGCGCGGGTGAAAGAGATCACCGGCGGCAAAGGCGTACCCGTTGTCTATGACTCGATTGGTGTCGATACCTGGACGAAGTCGCTAGATTGCTTGTCGCCGATGGGCATGATGGTCAGCTACGGCTCGGCATCAGGGCCAGTCCCGCCGTTTTCATTGCAAGAGCTTGCGTCGCGCGGCTCCTTGTTTGTGACGCGGCCAACGCTGTTCAGCTACACCGCAACGCGGAGTGATCTTGAAGCGACTGCGAACGAGTTGTTCGACATGGTCGCTAGTGGCAAGGTGAAGATCGAGATCAATCAGCGCTATGCCTTGAAGGATGCGCAGCAGGCGCATATTGATCTGGAGTCGCGCAAGACAACGGGGTCAACGATTCTGATTCCGTAATTCTCAGAAGATTTTTACTTAGTGAACTTCATCTCAATCACCCTCGGCACACCGTGTGTGCCGGGGAAATCCTTGAACGCGGCCTGCACTAGATAGGGCATGACGCTAGCGAGATTGCCTTGCTCGCCCTCGCTTTTTACCGTCACTTCGAACCAGGTTGTATCGGTTGCTTTGTCGGTGATCTGTATCCGAAGTTCGCGTTGGAACACTGAGTAACGCCGCGACTGCTCACGGGCAACCGGCATGCTGGGCCACATCGGCGAGGAATAAGGCGGTCCATAGCCGGGCCAACCCCAATACGGATTGTAGAAGCCCGGCCCGTACCACGGCGTGCCGTACCAGGGGTCGACCAGAACGGTTTCGATCACCCGAATATCTCGACCATTAATTCGATAATCCACGCGCACCGAGAGTCGCGACGGCGCTTCAGGCGCCTGATCTGCCAGACCGAGTTTCAGCAGCTCGCTACGAACGAGGTTTTCATAGCTTTGTCGTTCCAGGCTCTTGCCCTCATCGCCCTGATGAACAAATGTAAAGCGACGACCCGCGACATCCGTCGGCCAGTGATGAAACGATGTGACCTCTGAGCGTATTTTTGTGGCACAACCCGACGCCAACAAAGAAAACGCCAGGAGTAACACTAAAAACCCTCTTTGCCATGGTGGCATGCGTCCTCCGAATCAAGCGTGCTTGAATGTTACCCCGGCCGGCCGCCTTGGTAAAATGCGTTGCTGATTAATCTTGCATCTGATCACAACTCTATGCGTACCGACACCGCTGTTGCCATTCATCGTCAAGACTACCAACCACCAAGTTATCTGGTGGATAGCATTGATATCGGCTTTGATCTTGACCCCGGGCACACGCGTGTAGCAGCGCGCAGCACGCTGCGGCGTAATCCAGACAGCAAGCAACGAGAGCTCATCTTGCACGGTGACTCATTGCAGCTGGTGGCATTACGGATGAATGGTAAAGCCCTCGGTAAGCGTGAGTACAGCCTGCGTGCCGGAACTTTACGGATATCGAATGCCCCGGATCATGTGGTGCTGGAAATCGAGACCCTGATCGAGCCCGAGAAAAATACGTCCCTGATGGGCTTGTATGTCTCGAACGGAAATTTCTTCACCCAATGTGAAGCGGAGGGTTTCCGGAAAATCACCTATTTCCCTGATCGTCCCGATGTGATGGCGAAGTACCGCATCATGCTGCGCGCTGATAAGCAGCAGTATCCCGTGCTGCTTTCCAACGGCAACCTGATTGAGGAAGGTGATCTCGGCGATGGCCGGCACTATGCCCTGTGGGAAGACCCCTTCAAAAAGCCGTCGTATTTATTTGCCTTGGTCGCAGGCAAGCTGGTGTGCGAAGAACAGCACATTCGCCTGAAGTCCGGTCGTGACGCTTTGCTGCAAGTGTGGGTTGAAGAGGGCAACCTCGACAAAACCTCGCATGCCATGTCCTCACTGATAAAAAGTATTCGGTGGGATGAAGAACGCTTTGGCCTCGAGCTGGATCTAGATCGCTTCATGATTGTCGCTGTGGGTGACTTCAATATGGGCGCGATGGAGAACAAAGGCCTGAATATCTTCAACACGAAATACGTGTTGGCGAATTCACGCATCGCCACAGACGCTGACTATGCCGGCATTGAATCGGTGGTGGCGCATGAGTATTTCCACAACTGGACGGGTAATCGCGTTACCTGTCGTGACTGGTTTCAGCTCTCGCTCAAAGAAGGTTTGACGGTATTCCGTGATCAAGAGTTTTCAGCGGACATGATGGGCAGCGCTAGTGGCCGCGCTGTCAAGCGTATCGAAGATGTACGCGTGTTACGCGCCGCACAGTTTCCGGAAGATGGCGGACCGATGGCGCATCCGGTACGCCCCGATTCCTACGTTGAGATCAATAACTTCTACACGCTCACCATCTATGAAAAAGGTGCTGAGGTCGTGCGTATGTACCAGACCTTGCTGGGCAGAGAAGCATTCCGCAAAGGCATGGATTTGTACTTCGCTCGTCACGATGGTCAGGCGGTGACATGCGATGATTTTCGCGCTGCGATGGCCGATGCAGCGGGGCGCGACTTAGCGCAGTTCGAGCGTTGGTACAGTCAAGCCGGGACGCCACGCGTCAAAGCGCAGGCCACCTTTGACGAGGCCGCTCGCACCTACACGCTGCAGCTGTCACAGACCTGCCCAGCCACACCCGATCAGCGGCATAAACTACCCATGCATATTCC
>JAIXQV010000205.1 GCA_027485535.1 Oxalobacteraceae bacterium
CAGCGCCATCGCCGGTGTGGGTGAAACCATCCAGGATTAAGCGGGACATGCAGCCCGGTTGGCGCATGCACAACAGCCCGGCACGCAGCGCACCCGAAGACTGGCCATAAACCATCGGCGCGGACACACCGGTTTCGCGCGTCACCACGGCAAAGGCGGCGGCAAGATCATCGGCACCCGAGGCGATATCGGAGAAGCTGCCGGTGCGGGTGGAGCGGCCATAGCCTTCATGATCCATGGTCCACACATCGAAGCCGCGCCGGGCAAACCAGTCCATCATCGAATAATCGGCGCCCGGCACCTGCAGATCGTAACCGCCGCGCCCGGAAAAGCTGGAACCATGAACAAGGAACAAAACAGGTTGCGTCGCGGCGGCCTTGGCGGCGGCCTGGCGCTTGCGGTAAATATACAGCCGTACATCGCCCTTGTTGGCCCAATATTCGCTGGCGATGATCTTGGGCGAAGCTGCGGCCGCCGCCGGGGCAGTACCAAGTAACACGGCGGTTGCGGCGGCGGCGCTGATGGTTTCGCGGCGTGTCAGCATTGCGTCCCCCTTAGGCATAAAACGCCCCGCCCATCACCTCTGCGGCAGTGCCGTTCAGACGGGCCCTGTCCGTCGTCAGAACAATTGGCGCAATTTAAGGCGGAGATTAGCGGAGTGTGGGCCTTGTCTTGGGATTGATGTTAGGCGGCGAGCTTGTAGTGTTGCAAGCGCCGATGCTCGATGGTCTGTCGTTTGATCTTCTCACGCTGCTGGATGATGCCTGTGGCCCTGCCGAGGTAGGCGTCGGCACGGATCTGAGGCTAGGGCCATCTTCACGACCGCTACATTACAGGTTTCCGCCCCCGAGTTCGGGTTGATCCCGGCGCCACCAGATCAAGAGCGAACATCAGGCTCTCAGCCTCGTGGAAGAAGACTGCCATCTCAAGGCGCTCGGCCTTAGCCTCCAGCGTCTCCCCACCATGCCTATACTGCGGGTGGTTGGCGCCTCTCCGGATCGTCTCCGGCCTCCGCGCACCGTGATAACGACAAACAGCCATACCGAACGCGGCTGGGTTGCGGCACTGATCCGCACGCGCCTTGCACTTGGCTGTGCAGCGCCGCGTCTTGCCTGAGATGACGTTTGGGAGGGGCATCGACGGGTTTTCTTACATTACATCAGCAGAGGTGCGGGCTGGACGGACAGTGGCTGAATGTTTCGCTGACCTGATGGAAGTGAGTGTGCTTGCCACCATTGCCACCTGTTTTCACTTTCACGCGCCGTGCATAGCATATCTACCCTTCTCTTTATTTATTTAGAAGTGGTGGCAATAGTGGCAAGCGCACTCAAAGGTCAAATAAATCAATATATTATGGCCTCCAGCGATGGTGGCAGCCGGCGGCAATACTGCCACCAGTGACCCTCACCTGCGTGCTGTTCAATCGTCCCACTTCACTGTTCCCCCAAGCGCAGCAGCAAATTCAAGCCGGGCAGTGGCAAGCGGTGGCAAGTTCTGACCGCGCTCTTGCTTGCCCGTCTTCGTCGTCCTCCCCACACTTGCTGAGGGACACAGCCGCCTGACGGCCTCATGCACATCCCGCTCTTGGCGCGGCTGGAACAGGCGTTGCCCCTTCTCGTAGTCTTTCCACCCGCTGAGTAGACCCTTCGTGCTGACAAAACAGGGGCCAGACCAGACCCCCATAGGTTCAGAGAAGACACCGCTCCCGAATTCACCCGACTGGAGCACTTCATACCAGTAACGGTCGAAGCCAGTCAGCGAACGCAGCTTCTGGTCCATGTGTGCGCGGTTCTTGGGTCGCTGCCTAACGTCGAACTTGGTTAGGTCGTATCGTTCGAGGTCGTAGATCATCGCAGAGATGACTGCCGGGTCGTTGATGGCCTGATGCACCTGCTTCCAGTACGCTGCATCTCCACGTCGCTTGTCCGAAACATGGAAGAATACGAAGCGCCGGTCATCAGGCTCAATGTGCGCAAAATGCGCGTGGTTCGTTGTGGTGAAGAACCGATGATAGGACTCGATGCTGCGTCGGGGCTGCTGTTTCTGCTCGATTGTGATGGTAGGCTCAGTCACCAATGACTTCAGCCGGTCCATTGCCCGCTTGTCGCCTGCGAACATCGCCTCATCCATGCAGATAACGTAGTTACCTTCGAGGGCTGCGTTGAACTTGCCGATAACGTGATCAACGTCGGAGACCAGCAGCGTCGAGCTAGACCAGATCCGCTCCACAACCCGCAGCGCTGAGCCCTTTCCGGTGCCTTGGCCGCCCAACATAGCCATGACCACGCCGGGCTTTTCTTCGGGCTTTTGGATCATGTGCGCCAGAGACAGGGTCAGGTAGCGGTAGAGGCTGAAGTCTCCATCTGCGATCACCTCGAGCAAGAAGCTCTTGATGGTATCCCAACTGCCCAGCCTTGGGATAACGGTTGGCCCACTCCACAGGTTCAGGGTCGTGGACGGTGTCGGGAGCGGGCTAAAAGCGACCCTGTCGTACACCGTCGTGGATGGGCTCACCAAGAAGTCGGCAATCGCCTTCCCAGCGTCAGAGGACAGCGGCAGTGCCTCAAGATGCCTCCGCAGCAACAACTTGCCGGAGGTCATGCTGAACATCTGCACCCCCTCACGGTCAAGGCCGCTTCGAACAGCTTCGATTTGCTTGTGCTCGCCGATAACCACATCCCCTGAGAGCTTCAGGAGACAGAACGCCTTCTGTAGTTCCTGCAACGGGCTAGAAACGGTTGCGATGGAGGGGTTGCTAGCCATGCCATCCTCCCTGCCGCGCATGATAGTAGATGGTCCCGATGGTGGGGCTACGCGTGGGATCGTGGCTGTTGACGACGTTGTGGAAGTCGTCTTCCTCGAACCGATCTGGAACCGTTTCACACCACTGGCGGGCGAGTTCCTCCGCGTCGGGCCACCCAAAGGACAGGATTGCCCAGACAATGTCGCGGTAGAGCTCATATGAGCAGTCGGCACTTATGTGTTGCAGTTGTGCCTGCAACATCGCCCGCTGCCTCGGAGTGTCATCAACGCTCTTGAACAGCGACAACCGGCCCTTGTGGCGGGTGCGCCCAGTCTCGCGCGCAGCCAACTCCTGCTGCCAGACGTTCAGCAGCGTCTCCGGTATCTCTGGTATATCCCGCCAGTCACCTTTCCCGCCCCAGCGATAAGGCTGCCCGGTGTAGGGATGGATCGAAGGCGGCAATACGTCCTGGACCGTTAGACCGTCGCGTGTCGCACAGCGGAATTCCAGGATCGTTGTCTCCTTTTGCTTATCCATTGCTTAGACCCTTATTCTTGATGGTGAGGGTTTCGATCGGAGCAAGGCCGGAAGGTAGACGATACAGCAGCTTTGCTCGCCCAGGCCTGCCAGACACGATCTGCACGGCATCCTCAGCTTCAAGCAGCGCGTTAACGTCAATGCCGCGCGCAGCCAGCCACGGCTCAGCCCGCGCCATATCATCGAGATCGAGAGCCATAGTTGGGACAGGCAAGCAGTAGGCGTGCGCAATGCCGATGTTGCCGGTCAGACGCGCTGCCTCCTTCTCGTCGGTGATGACGTTCTCGAGCTTGTTCCAGTCAGGCGATCCGGGGTTTTTTCCGGCTCTTATCGACACAAGCGCCATCCCGTGGGCGATGTAATCGGAGGCGACGCTCATTGCCCGACCTCCCAGCAGAGTGGGGGGAGGAAAGCGGCATCCGCTTCCCCTTTGGCGATTGCGTCATGCAGCACCCGCGGCGGCAACACTCCGACCTCGTACGCCTTTACCAAATCTCCACCATGGGCGCAGAGCGCTAGAGAGGTTGTCATCGCGAACCCTGTGCGGTCGGGTAAAGCTGACGCAGTCTCTTCGAGGGTTTTCTTGATGGCGCTGGCGAAAGCGCCTGACCCACCCACATGGAGGTTACGGGCGCACTCGGAGCAATAGAAGAAGTACACGAGCATATTGCCCTGCTGGTAGGACAGGGCCGATGTTTCTGAGGCAAGATCAATATCTTGGCTGCATCCACAGCACCCGGCGTGCCCATAGCCGTAATCATTTAGATGGCAGGTCATTCCGCTGCCAGCCCGCTCAGAAGGGTGTGCAGGCTCTCGGCTGGGATAACGGTGCGACCGCCTACCCGGATGGCCTTCAATCGGCCAGCGGAAATATGCGAATAAATTGTTGTTTTTCCGAGACTTGAAGTCGTGCACGCTTCTCGGATGCTGTAAGCTAATTTAGGCGATGGAGGTAGGTCAAACATTACACAAACCCTTTCGGCGTTCGGGATCGAACGCATCGGGTCTGCCTGAGTCGGTTTCGGCTTAGCCGGGTTCAGCCGATTGTTTTTTTGCTCTGCGCTTGGCGTCGGACACTCGGCTAGGAAGATTGGTCAATTGCACGGTATCACCATCTTGGGCGTTACGGATTTCACGGTCCAGCAGCACGATGCCGGAGATACCCAGTAGCGCCTTCTGCACTTCCCTGGCCGAAGTTTTCAGATCGTCAGCGACGATGTCATTGATCAGCTTAGTGATGCTGCCGTACCGGCCAGGCCGAGGGTTGTGAGCTCGGTCAGTTTGTCTAGCACTTAGTGCTTTCGCTGCCTCCTTGAGGTGGCGGATGGCGTGCCCGGGATCCTTGGCGAGGCGCTTAAACACGCCCTCCGCGACGGCGTGCTCTGTGCTGAGGTCACTCTGATGATAGAGTCGCTCAAGGGTCTGCCAATCCGCCTTCTCTTGCTCAGGCCCCGGGCCTTCCACACGATGGCGCAAGCGCTCTCGCTGCAGGATGAAATCGAGGAATGCTGCCCCTAATTTCTCGTCTGTTTCTATGGCGCTCGCTTCCTGGAGAAACTGTTCTGCTAGGCGTTTCTGCACTTCATCGAATGATTGCTCGTCCATCTTAAACAGCCTCCCGTTCCGGGAACTGCACGATATCGGCACCCTTGCGAAGCTGATCGAGGTAGTCGCTCCACCATTGGGCCATTTCGACGCGCTCCTTCCAGTGTTGGCCCCGGTGGTATGCGGCACGAACCTTGTCTTTGTCCGAATGTGCCAACGCCCTTTCGATTGCGTCGGGGTGCCATCTCCCAGACTCGTTCAGCAGCGTGGAAGCCAGCGCTCTAAAGCCATGAGAAGTCATCTCTTCCGACGTATATCCCAGCCGCCTTAGCGCTGCGTTGAGGGTGTTTTCGCTCATCGGGCGTGCCCTTGAGCGCATGCCGGGGAAGACAAATCCCGCGGGCCCGGTCACAGCTTTTACGTCTCGAAGCACGGCAACGGCTTGGCGTGACAATGGCACATGGTGAACCTTGCGCATCTTCATTTTTGCGGCCGGTATCGTCCATAGCGCCCCATCCAGATCGATCTCTCCCCATTCCGCGCAACGGAGTTCGCTAGGGCGGACAAAAACGTGTGGCGCAAGCTGTAGGGCCAGCTTGGTGAGACCTAGGCCGACGTAGCCATCGATGGCGCGGAGCATTTCCCCCACTCGCTTGGGGTCCGTTATCGCGGCATAATGCTTAACCGTAGGCGCAGTTAGGGCGCCACGAAGATCGCGGGTCGGATCAGAAGCCAGCCGGCCTGTCGCTACCGCGTAGCGGAATACGGCGCTAGCCAGTTGGAGCGTACGCCTGGCGCTTTCGAGCTTACCTTTGTCCTCGATCTTGCGGACGGCAGCGAGCACGTCCGGGGGCTTGATCTCGACGATGGCCACACGACCGATTGAACTGTCGAGCAAGGACAACAGATATTCGCTGCGCGTTGCAGTAGTTGCTGCCCAAGCCTTATCGCCATCTCGCTTGCGCTTGGCGCAATACTCCTTTGTGAGCGCGGCGAACGTGCTTTCAGCTTGTGCGCGAGACCGAACCTTGTCGCGCTGCTTCTCGCGAGACGGGTCTTTCCCTGTGATGATCAACGTTCGAGCATCATCACGTCGCCTGCGTGCCTCAGCGAGGCTGATTTCCGGGTAGGGACCGATTGCGAGCTTCTTTTCTCGGCCGTCCACGCGGTACTTCAAGCGCCATAGCTTTCCGCCAGAGGGCTGCACCAGCAGGAACAAGCCGCCTGCATCGCCCATCTTGTAGGGTTTTTCGTGCGATTTCGCGTTTTTTATCGCAACGTCTGTCAGAGCCATGATGCGCCAAGCTTCTTCGGATGTGGCTCTTTCTGGGGGCCACTCATGTTAGCAGTAAGCCGCTGGCCCCCAAAGTGGCCCCCAAAACGAGGTGGTTGCAGGCGAACAGCATTGAACGCCAGCGGCCGTTTATGCCGCTAATATAATGATTTTCGATGTTTTTACCAGACGCAGTTGAACGTGACCGGTCAGGAAAGTGGAGCGGGTAGCGGGAATCGAACCCGCGCGTTCAGCTTGGGAAGCTGACAGGCTACCATTACATCATACCCGCAGAAGCCGGCGTCCGCTTGCCACCGCCATGCCCGGTTCGTCAAGCAATCAGGCCATTCATCGACCAGCAAGCCGGCGAGGCGCAGGAGTGTCCCACCCCCGCACAACAGCGCTTGACGATTACATGCGTAGTCGATACATCGATTACAGATGTAAACGACTCGGGTGCCGATCATGTCAGAGCGTATCAGCGAAGCCGAATGGCAGGTGATGGAGGTGTTGTGGACACAGCATCCGCTCACTGCGCAGGATGTGGCGGCCCGGCTGCAACCCACTGGCTGGGGCCTGACAACGGTGAAGACGTTGCTTTCCCGCCTCGCCGCCAAGGGCGCATTGACCACCACGGAAGATGGCCGCCGCTATCTGTACGCACCCGCCGTTGATCGCGCCACCATTGCCGCCGGCGAATCGCGCCGGCTGGTTGATCGCCTGTTCGGTGGCCGCCCGGCGCCGCTGGTCGCCCATTTGGCCGAACGCGGCGAGCTTTCTCCTGCCGATATTGCCGAACTGGAAGCCCTGATCCGGGAGTTGAAGCAATGATGCTGACGCCTGAATGGTTGGTAGAGGCGCTGATCGGCGCCACGTTGTTGATGCTGCTGGTGCTGATCGTGCGCAAGCCCGTGGCCCGACTGTGGGGCGCCCATATGGCCTATGCGCTGTGGGCACTGCCGGCGCTGCGCATGGTGCTGCCGGCGATTCCGGGCTGGCAGCCGCTTTATGTGCCAGTGGCGCAGGGCAACCCGGAAGGCGATGTGGCGCTGGCCCTGATGCCGCCGCCCGATGCTTCGCTCTACAACCAGCCATTGCCGCCGACCACGCTGCAGATGGGACCAGACGTGAGCCTGCTGCCGGATTGGCCGGAGCTGCTGCTCGGGGTCTGGGCGCTGGGCGCGATTGCCTTTCTCGCCATCCAATGGGCGCGGCACGTGCGCTTCGTTGGCAAGGCGGTGCGCGACGGCGAACTGCTCACCCGCCAGGGCGGCGTGGACGTGATCGTCTCTGCCCATGTGCCTGGCCCGATGGCAGCGGGCATCATCCGCCGCCGCATCCTGCTGCCCGCCGATTTCCTTGCCCGCTATTCCCCGGCCGAACGCCGCCTGGCGCTGCTGCACGAAGGCGCCCACCATGATCGCCTTGATCTGGCTGCCAATCTGGCCGGCCTGGTGGTGCTGGCGGCACATTGGTGGAACCCGATTGCCCATGCCGCCTGGCGCGCCTTCCGCGCCGATCAGGAACTCGCCTGCGATGCCAGCGTGCTGGCCGGCAGCGATGGTGACACACGCGCCACCTATGGCCGGGCGGTGTTGAAATCCGCCTGCGTCGCCACCCCGGTCGCCGCCTGCGCCATGAACCACAAGAGCCAGTTGAAGGAACGATTTGCCATGATGAAGGATCGCAAGCTGGGCCGTTTTGGTCGTGCATTTGGCCTGCTGGCCGTCACCGGCCTCGCTGCCGGCGGCCTGATCGCCACCGCGTCGGGTGCCCAGCCCGCACCACCGGCCCCACCGGCACCGCCCGCACCCGTCTCGCCGCCCGCGCCGGTGTCACCGCCGGCCGCCGTGTCGCCGCCCGCCCCGGTGTCGCCGCCGGCTGCGCCCAGTGCTCCGGCTGCGCCCAAGGTGATGGTGTTCACCCACAAGATCGACGGCGCGCAAGGCAAGCCCGGCGAGAAGATCGTCCGCAAGATCATCATGAAGGATGGCAAGGTGGTGTCGGACGAGACCAGCGGCGAAGGCCCGCACGTGATGATGATGCACGACGGCGGCCCGGGCGCGATGGTCAAGGTGATGGAAACCGCCGAAGGCAAGAAGATGGTGATGATCCGCCACCAGGAAATGGCCGAGATGGCCGGCAAGCACGCCGCGCTGGCTGGCAAGGACGTCGAAGCCCGCATGGCCGAGGTGAAGACCCGCATGCGCGCCCGTTGCGAAAGCGACGGTGTGAAGCTGCCCGCCGATGCCGACATGGCGCAACTCGCCACTTGCGGCATGGAAATGCAGAAGAAGGTGCGCGAGGCCATGGCCTCGGCCCGCGTCGCTATCGAGAAATCCCGCGATCTGTCTGCCGAACAGCGCGCCGCTGCGCTGCAGGGCATCGATGCGGCGATGGCCAACCAACGCGCCGTGATCGTGAAGGTCGAAAAATGATCTGATCCGTGTTGCCCGGTTCTGGCCCCTTTCAGGTCGGGCAATGCGCGTTCAGACCATCAGGCTGGCCCCCAGCAAGAGCCCCGCTGCGGATTCCAGCCCGGCCCGGTCGTCTTCATCGAAGCGGCCGGGTTTCGGGCTGTCGAGATCGAGCACGCCGATGATCATGCCATTACGGATCAGCGGCACCACGATTTCGGAGCGGCTGTCGGCATCGCAGGCGATATGGCCGGGGAAGGCGTGCACATCGGGCACCAGCTGGGTTTCGCGGGTCGCCGCTGCCGTGCCGCACA
>JAIXQV010000075.1 GCA_027485535.1 Oxalobacteraceae bacterium
CGCGCACCACCGTGGTCTCGAGCGATGCGATGCCAGGTACTTGTGCCAGTTGCTGCATCACGCGATCGGGTGCGCGCTTTAAATCGGCAAATACATCCGCGAACTGGCCCGCTGCGTAATACCGGTCGCGCGAATACTGCAGCGAGTCGTAGGCACTGTACGTCGTAATAAAGCCAGCGACCGCAGCAGCCACCACTAACGCTAACGTCAGCGCCTGGCTCCATAATCGCTTCAGGTCACGCAGCAATTTGCGGTCGAGCGCGGTCATGTCGGGGGCGAGTTCACTAAGATGAGTTCGAACTCACCACGACAACTCGGCCGGGCTGAGCTTATGCTCGTTGATGCTTATTTTTTGCAGCCGACCGTCACCCAAATACAGCACACGATCTGCCATGCCTGCGATTGCGGCATTGTGCGTGATCACAATCGTGGTGGTATGAAGTTCACGATTGATCTGCTCGATCACCTCCAAGACCCGCTTACCGGTTTGATAGTCGAGTGCGCCGGTGGGTTCATCACACAACAGCACGGCAGGGCGCTTGACGATGGCACGTGCGATTGCAACCCGCTGCTGTTCGCCCCCCGACAGCTGCGACGGAAAATGATCGAGTCGATCACCGAGCCCGACCAACTGCAACGCCTCGGCGGCGAGCATCGGGTGTTCGGCGATATCGGTCACGAGTTCGACATTCTCGCGAACCGTCAAGCTAGGCATCAGGTTATAGAACTGAAACACAAAGCCGACATGCTCGCGTCGGTAGTGCGTGAGATCTTCATCGCTCGCGCCGTTCAATTCATGGTCGGCGAAATGTGCGCTACCCGAAGAAGGGCGGTCGAGCCCGCCCAAGATATTCAAGAGTGTTGACTTGCCACTGCCCGATGGCCCTAGCAGCACAATGAACTCACCTGGATAAATGTCGAGGTTGATGTCTTGCAGTGCGCGTACTTCGTTACTACCCGTGCGGTAGGTCTTGCACAGCGCACGTATCTGAAAGACTGGGGTGATGTCGTGGTTTCCCAATAGCGGCTTGACGAAGGTGTCTCAAAACAGTGGTTTAACAACGGCGGCTTACCCATGGTCACTTGCCAGTGGCGAAATCCGGCACTCGCTTCAGCAGTTGAAGCTATCGGTGGTGGAACCAGTAAGCGCACTGTCATTCAGGAAGTTATGCCAATGCCCGCAGTGTTCATGATCTTCGTGAGTTCTTTGGTGATGAATATCAAATTAGCAATACTTGGCGTCGCTTGTGCTACTCACGTGGCAGGCAAGCCCAAAAAATCGACTAACTAGTAACTTGTTTTAACTATAGATAAAATAACCATTTTATTTTTAGTGTTTTAGCGTGCCTGCATGTCTCACTCGACGCCTACACTTTTCGACAAATACGGTGGCGTACCCGTTGTCCGCAAACTTGTGCGGGAATTTCATCAGCGTTTTGCTGCCAGCCCCACACTCAAGCGTTATTTCGACACCGTCGATACCGAGAAATTCATCCTGCACCATGCGGAGTTGATCGCCTACACACTGGGTAGGCCGGCGGCAAGCTTCGATCCGAATAACATGTCAGAACAGCATCATCCTTTGGATATCTCCTTGTCCAGCTTCGAGAAAGTGGTCGATATCCTGCGGCAGGTCCTTTTGGACGCGAAGTTCGAAGGGCGTGATATCGCGCAAATTTTGCATCGTCTGTACCAGCAGCGTCATCGCATCGTGCCGAATATCGTGCCGTTGGATGACATCTATATTCCTGAGCATGTCGATGACCTGAGTGGCTTGGGAAACCGCGAAGCAATTCGGGTTGCACTCACTGATGCCTGTGCAAAGTACCAGCAGGAACAGCAACCCGTGGCCTTGGCGTTGATGCGTGCCGCGCCATCGGGACGGGAGCCGCTGCCCACCCATCCCGCAGAAATTCAGATGCTGCAGCGGCACCTGGCTGGCGCCTTGTCTCGAACGGCTCGCCGCGCGGATACGTTAGGCCGACGCGAGGATGGCGTATTCGTGCTGGTACTACATGCAACCGATCCCACCAAAGCGTCGGCGGCAGCGCGGCGGATTCATGCGGCGATGAAGAATGAATTCTTTGCCACCGCCCATGGCAAACAACGGATTGAGCTGGCGATCGGCCTGGCTTCCTGCGGAAGCGCATTTTCTTCTTCTGATGACCTGATTCAAGCCGCCGAGCGTGCACTTGGTCGTGCGGGTCAGTCCGGACAAATGATCGTGGTGGCCTGAGCCGAGGCTCGCTCTCTGCGATAATTCGCTCTAAATCAATAAAAACAAACCTCCGAGATGCGATTACTGCAGCGATTCGCTGTTTTGCTGTTGCTGTCTGCTGCTTCATTCGTTCAGGCCGAAGACCGCATCATTGCGCGTGCCTTTGTCGACGATCCCAGCGGCGAAATGTCGCTGGCCGATGCGCAGCGTGCCACAGCAAAACCCTTCACCGGCGTACTGAGTCGAGGTTTTACGTCGTCAGTCACCTGGATAAAGCTATCCGTCGCCGGTGACTCCGGCGCGCGGCCGGGTGATACCTGGATTGTGCGGGTGCGTCCGACGTACTTGGACGACCTTGAACTGCATGACCCGCTCGATAAATCTGGGCGGGTGCGCAAGGCCGGCGATCATGTCGAATGGCGCGATGCCGAGTTCAAATCCCTGAGTCACGGCTTTGTCATCCCCGCCTCCTCCGAGTCGCGCGACATATGGCTGCGACTCTCAACGACCAGTTCGAGTTTTACCCATGTTCAGGTGACTTCACCAGATGAAGCCCAACGCACAAACCTGCTTCAGGGACTGGTGTATGGATTGATGCTCGGCGTGTTGCTGCTTTTTTTTCTATGGGCAGTGATTCACTGGTTCTTGTGGCGCGAGACCATGATGGCGATGTTCAGTGCCACCCAGCTGATGGCGATCATCTACGCCGTCACACTGGTTGGCTATAACCGGGTACTTCTGGGTGATCTACTGCCTGCTAGGGCCATCGACACGCTTAGCAATCTGATCATTTGTAGCTACGTATTCGTCAGTTTCGTGTTTCACTACTTTTTCTTGCGCGAGTTCCAGCCCTCGCGCCTGCTGCTCCGATTGATTCCGACCGTGGCCGCAGCCGCACTCGCTATCGAGATCGTGTTGATCGGGCTCGGAAATGTCCGCTCGGCGATGTACACCAACATCCTCTTGGTCAGCCTCTCACCATTTCTGGTGCTGGCGACTGCGATTTCCTGTAACGCCTGGCAAACCGCGACTGAAGACGCGCAGCCGCCCATCACAAGGCGGGCCTTGATTCTGTTTTATCTGCTGGTTTCCAGCGTGGTGTTGGTCGCAACGTCACATGCGCTAGGACTTTTCGATGCGCCGGAACTGAACCTGCACCTGTATTTGATTCACGGCATCCTGACCGGCGCTGTGTTGGTCACCTTGTTGCAGGTGCGCGCGCTACGGAATGAGGCCTCGCGCAATTTGGCTACATTACGTGCGCGCACGGCAGCACAGCAATTTGAGATTGAGCGGCAAAAGTCGCAACTACAGAGCCGATTTATGGAGATGCTGGCGCATGAGCTGAAGACCTCGCTCTCGGTACTGCACATGGTGTTCGGTACCCCGCAGCCCAGTAGCGACATGATGTCGCATGCCCGAGGAACCGTACAAAGCATTAACGATCTGATCGATCGCTGTCTGCTGGTGGAAAAGTTCGAAGACAATCAGATCATTTCGCATTACGAATACTTCCGCGTCGATGAGGTGGTCGAAGACTCATTGCGCAAATCATC
>JAIXQV010000113.1 GCA_027485535.1 Oxalobacteraceae bacterium
AAGGATGTGATCAAGTCCGGCGGCGAATGGATCGGCTCAATCGATCTGGAGAATATTGCGGTGGCGCATCCGGCGGTGATGCAAGCGGCGTGCATTGGCGTGTATCACCCGAAATGGGACGAGCGTCCCCTGCTGGTGGTGGTGAAGAAACCCGGTATGGATCTCACTCGCGAGGAGTTGCTGGCTTTTTATGAGGGCAAGATCGCGAAATGGTGGACGCCAGATGACGTGGTGTTTACCGATGCGCTGCCACTCGGTGCGACCGGCAAGATTCTGAAAAACAAAATCCGCGAGACCTACCGAGACTACAAGCTACCGACGGCCTAGCGGTTCGGTATCGCAATTGCTGTTGGATCCCGGCCTGCGCCGGGGTACCTTGATTCAACGGCGGCCGAATTTCATCGTCAGCGGTCAATCACCGCCCCGGCCATCACACTTCGGTGGGTTGCGCGCCACACTTGCGGCGTGTCGATAGACAAAGCGAAACGCATCCCTACAATCTGCCCCCACTGTGAACACTTCAGGGGGCGCAATGCGGATCAACATTTACCGTTGGATGGTTAGTGCGCTGATGGTGATGGTGGCCATAGTATCGCCAGCGCAGGCGCAAAACATTCGTATCGGACTGAGCGGTCCGTTCAGCGGTGGCTCCAGCCCGATGGGCGAGAGTATGCGCAACGGCATTCGGCTCGCGGTGCAAGAGATCAATGCCATCGGTGGTATTAACGGTCGCACGATTGAACTGATCGAACGCGATGACCAAGCCAATAATGAGCTGGGCGCCAAGATCGCCACTGAACTGACCCGTATGAAAGTCGCTGCCAGTATCGGCATCGTCAATACCGGTGTTGGCTTGGCCTCGATCGATATTTATCAGCAAGCGCGCATACCGCTGATGATTGCTGTATCTACCGGGCCGGTACTCACGCGTCGCTATGCGCCGCCAGCGAGCAACGTGAACTTTATCTTTCGCGTCTCGCCGACCTTGGATCTGGAGGCACGCATACTCGCCGCCGATCTGAAAAAACGAGGCATCAACAAGGTAGCGCTACTGGCGGACGACACCCCCTATGGCGATAGTGGCGCAAATGCGTTTGCAGACGCTGCGCGCCAAGCAGCCGTCGAGTTAGTGACAACGCAACGGTTCAAGATCGGCGACACCGATATGAGCCGACAGCTAAAGAACGCACGGGCAGCGGGTGCGCAAGCGGTGGTGGGTTGGGGCATTGGACCCGAACTCGCGCAGGTGGCGCGTGGCATGATGAGCATCGCATGGCGTGTCCCTTTCATGGGAAGTTGGACGCTGTCGATGCGTAACTTTATTGATGCCGCTGGCAATGCGGGCGAAGGCGCGCTACTCCCGCAAACCTTTATTCAAGACGCAGGATCGGCAGCAAAAAACAGCTTTTTACTCGCCTACCGGCGTCACTTCAATACTGATCTCATCCCGTCACCCATGAGTGCCGCGCAAGGTTATGACGGCATGCACTTGCTGGCCTTGGCACTCAGGCAAGCCAAGACAGTCGACGGTGATGCGATTCGCAAGGCGCTGGAGCATCTTGATTCGCGCTATCAGGGCGTGGTGACCAGTTATGACAAACCCTTCAGCGTGCAAGACCATGAGGCGATTAGCGCAAACATGATGGTGATGGCGCGTGTCAATGCGGGGCGGGTCGACTATGCGTATCACGAAGATCAGCAGCGCAGCGCCTTATTGAAGGTGAAGTCGAAATAGCAAGATTGCTCTCCGGTATAGTACGGCGCTGACTTGGCCAGTGCGGCGCACTGGCAGCCCACCGTACCGGAGAACTCTTCATGACCGCATTCTTCAGCGAGCACGGTGACATCGCTGTCATCACACTCGACAATCCACCCGTCAATGGCCTTGGTTTTGCGACCCGCTCGGGCATCGTCGATAGCGTACAGCGCGCGCTAGATCATCCGGCCATTCGCGCCATTGTGCTGATCGGTAGTGGCAAGGGGTTCTCGGGTGGCGCGGATATCCGTGAGTTCAACACGCCTAAGGCATTGCAAGAGCCTTCGCTACACACCGTCATTCGTACTATCGAATCCTGCGGGAAGCCAGTGGTCGCTGCGATCCATGGCATGGCAATGGGCGGCGGACTTGAGTTGGCGCTCGGCTGTCATTATCGCGTTGTCACTGCGGGGGCGCAGATTGCGTTACCCGAGGTGAAGCTCGGTATCTTGCCGGGGGCGGGCGGCACACAGCGACTGCCGCGCATGTTAGGCGTGCAGCGCGCACTCAACATGATTGTGTATGGCGCACCCGTACCCTCGGAGCAGTTAGCCGATACCCACTTGTTTGACCGCATGATCACCGGTGATCTATTGGAGGGCGCGATTGCATTTGCGCATGAGATTGCGGATGTTCGCCCACTCCCCAAAGTGCGTGACCATCAGATTCAGGACGCCGACGCACCACAAGTATTGCAAGCGATGCGAGAGCAGACACAAGCGCAAGCTAAGCATTACCCCGCACCGACAAAATGTATCGACGCCGTCGAGGCTGCTGTGACGCTGCCGTTTGA
>JAIXQV010000060.1 GCA_027485535.1 Oxalobacteraceae bacterium
TTACCCGAGATGACACGCACGGCGGCGTTGGCCATGGGTGTGTTCGGCAAGCCCTGACTGAAAGCGCCTTCGATATCAAGGCGGATCTCGCCAGCGGCCTCTTTGGCGCACTCGAGCGCCGCGGCATCGGTGATGCGCAAGCCATGGTGGAAACGGGTCTGGACCTTACGCAGACCGAGTTGTTCTTCGACCTGCGGTCGCGAGCCATGCACCAGCACGACCTTGATACCCAGCGCATGCATGAGCGACAGATCATGCGCCAGTACCGGCAACATGCCGGCCATGACTAATTCGCCCGGGAAGGCCACCACGAACGTCTTACCACGGAATGCGTGGATATAGGGCGCGACCGAACGCAGCCAGGTGACGAACTGAGCATTGTTTTCCATAGCGGGCATTATAATTCGCCCGCCATGTCAGCAGCCTTGCCCCCGAAAAAAACACGTAGCGCGCCACTCCCCAAACAGGCTCCGGTCAGGCACCCGCTTCCCGCTATTGAATTCCCTGAAGAGCTACCGGTCTCCGCCCGCCGCGAGGAGATCGCTGCGGCGCTTGCGTCAAACCAGGTGGTGATCGTCAGCGGCGAGACCGGTTCGGGAAAAACCACCCAGTTACCAAAAATCTGCCTGTCAATCGGGCGCGGGGTGAGCGGGCTGATCGGGCATACTCAGCCGCGCCGTATCGCCGCCTCATCCACCGCAAAACGTATTGCGCAGGAACTTGGCTCGCCACCCGGTCAGCACGTGGGCTACAAGGTGCGCTTCAATGACACGCTGTCCGAGGGAGCGTGGATCAAGCTGATGACCGACGGTATTTTGCTGGCCGAGACGCAGGGTGATCCGCTGCTGCGGCAGTACGACACCATCATTATTGATGAGGCGCACGAGCGCAGCCTGAATATCGATTTCCTGCTCGGTTATCTGAAGCAGCTGCTACCGAAGCGACCAGACCTGAAGCTGATCATCACCTCGGCAACGATCGATGCCGAGCGCTTTGCGCGTCATTTTGAAACGCCAACAAAAAAAGTACCCGTGATCGAGGTATCGGGCAGGCTGTATCCAGTCGAGGTACGTTACCGACCGGTCGAGACGGATGCCAAGCCCGGTAGCGCAGCGCCGTCCGCCGCCGCCAAAGCCAAAGAGCAGCGCGATTTGATGGATGCCATTGTTGATGCGGTTGATGAGCTCGCCCGCATCGGCCCCGGCGATATTCTGGTGTTCTTGCCCGGCGAGCGCGAGATTCGCGACGCCGCCGAGGCGCTGCGCAAGCACCACCCGCCGCAGGTGGAGATACTGCCGCTATTTGCACGACTCTCAGCACAAGAGCAGGAGCGCGTGTTCAAGCCGACCAACGCACGACGCATTGTGCTGGCGACGAATGTGGCCGAGACCTCGCTGACGGTGCCCGGGATCCGTTATGTGGTGGACGCTGGCACTGCGCGTGTCAAACGCTATAGCTACCGTAATAAGGTCGAGCAGTTACAGGTCGAACCGGTTTCGCAATCGTCAGCGAAACAGCGCGCGGGGCGGTGCGGCCGAGTCGCAGCGGGTGTCTGCATACGCTTGTATGACGAGCAGGATTTTTTGCAGCGGCCGGCGTTCACTGAACCTGAGATTCTGCGCTCATCGCTCGCCGCGGTGATTCTGCGTATGAAGTCGCTACGATTGGGCGATGTCGAGCAGTTTCCTTTCATTGAGCCTCCACTCGGCCGTGCCATTGCTGATGGCTATCAGCTGCTACAAGAACTGGGTGCGGTGGATGAAGCCAAGCAGCTGACGGGTCTGGGTCAGCAGTTAGCCAAGCTGCCGCTCGATCCGCGTATTGGCCGCATGATTCTGGCGGGAAGGGATCATGAGTGTTTACGAGAGCTGCTGATTATTGCGTCGGCGCTATCGGTGCAAGACGCCCGCGATCGTCCACAAGAAGCGCAGGGCGCAGCAGATAGCGCGCATAAAAAATTTGAAGATGAAAAATCTGAGTTCCTCAGCTATCTCAAACTATGGAACTGGTTCGAAGAGGCGATTGCCCATAAAAAATCCAATCGCCAGCTACAAGAGCATTGCCGTGCCAATTTTGTGTCTCAGTTACGCCTGCGTGAGTGGCGCGATGTGCACGCGCAGCTATTTACGCTAGTGCGGGAACAAGGCTGGCGTGTGAACGAATCACCGGCCACTTACGAGCAACTTCACCTCGCCTTGCTAACAGGCTTGCTCGGCAATATCGGCTTCAAGCAGGAAGACGAGCCGCATTATCTGGGTGCGCGTGGTATCAAGTTTCATCTGTGGCCGGGGTCGTCGCTAGGCAAGAAAGCCGGTCGCTGGATCATGGCAGCAGAATTAGTCGAAACCTCCCGTCTATTTGCACGTACGCTCGCGCAGATACAGCCGCAGTGGCTAGAGCGCGTCGGCGCGCACTTACTGAAAAAATCCTGGGGCGATCCGCGTTGGGAGAAGCGCAGCGGGCAGGTTTCGGCCTATGAGCGTGCCACGCTCTATGGCTTGGTGGTGTACAGCCAGCGTCGTATTGATTACGGCAAGATCAATCCAGAAGAGGCGCGCGAGATTTTTATTCGTAGCGCGCTAGTCGATGGCGATGTTGAGACGCGCGCACCGTTCCTGGCGCATAACCAGCGGTTAATCCGTGAAATCGAAAATCTCGAGCATAAATCGCGGCGGCAGGATGTTCTGGTCGATGAAACACTGATCGCTGCGTTTTACGATAATTTGATTCCGCAAGATATCTGCACTGCGGTCGGTTTCGAGCAGTGGCTAAAAAAAGCAAGTGCCAGCCAACCCAAGCTGCTACACCTCTCGCGTGATGATCTGATGCGCCATGAAGCAGCAGGAATCACCACCGATCTATTCCCCAAGCTGATGCGTCACGCTGGCGTTGAAATGGCGCTCACTTACCACTTCGAGCCAGGCTCGGTTCGAGACGGTGTGACAATGGCAGTGCCGCTCTATGCATTGAATCAGGTCTCCGCAGCGCGTAGCGAGTGGCTGGTGCCCGGCATGCTGAAAGAGAAGGTTCATCTGCTGCTGAAATCGCTACCGCAAAAACTACGCCGGCACTGTGTGCCGCTACCTGATTATGCAGCCGGCTTTTGTGACCGCATTCATGCGGCCAAAAAATTTTCGCAAGGCGCGCTACTCGATGCTGTGATCGCAGATGTGCGTGAACGAACCGGGATCATGACCCGAGTCGCGGACTTCAAGTTGGAGACACTGCCTGCGCATCATTTCATGAACTTCAAACTAATTGATGAGCATGGCCGTCAGCTGGATATGGGGCGCAACCTAGGCGCCCTACAAGCAGAGTATGGCTCACAAGCGCGTGAGGAGTTTCAGAAAATTGTCGAGCAGGCGAGCCCGGTGGCCGAGATCGATGACGATGCCGACCTTGGTCCATCGGCATCGCAATCAGTGGGGAAATCAGATGCTAATTCACTGGTCAATTCAGCAGCGAATTCGGTAGCAAGGTTGGCCACCCACACGTCACCGGCAGCGGGAGGCTTGAGAGTTCCGGCAGCGGCTCACGGTGGTACTGCTTCATCATCCGCAACGGGAGCAGCCTATCAACAGCTGACCACATGGTCATTCGGTGAATTACCCGAGTTACTGGAGATTCCCCAAGGCCGTCAGAAGCTGATTGGTTTTCCAGCGCTGGTCGATAAAGGTGCATATTGCGATATCGAAGTGTTTGATGATCCAGCAGAGGCGGCCACTATTCACCTGAAAGGCTTGCGTCGTCTGTTCGCTATTCAACTTAAAGAGCAGCTGAAGTACCTTGAAAAAAACATCCCCGGCTTGCAGCAGATGGGTATGCAGTTTGTCGGACTCGGTTCGCAAGAAGAATTGCGTGAGCAAATGATTCAGGCAGGTCTTGCGCGTGCCTGTCTGCAAGCGCCGCTGCCGAAAAATCAGGGTGAGTTCACGATCCGACGCGATGAAGGCAAGTCGCGATTGAACCTGCTGGTTAATGAAATCGCACGTCTCGTCGGACAAGTTTTGGCTGATTATCACAGCCTGCCGAAGAAGCTACAGGGCATAAAGACGCATACGGCCGCCTATGCCGACATGAGCGCTCAGCTGCAAATGCTGGTGCATAAACGATTTGTCAGCGATACCGATCATACGCAGCTAGCGCATTTCCCGCGTTATCTGAAAGCGTTACAGGTACGCATCGACAAGCTACGCAGCGACCCGGCGCGCGATACCCGTCTGATGGCAGACTGGCAGCAAGCAGCAGCGCCGTGGCAGCGTGCGCAGAAAGCAGGTCAGCGCGATGTCAAGATGGACGAGTACCGCTGGCTTCTGGAAGAGCTGAGGGTCTCACTCTTTGCGCAGGAGTTGCGTACTCCCATGCCCGTGTCAGTCAAGCGCTTGCAGAAAGTGTGGGAGACCATGCAGCGTTGATGTGACGCGGTACGGGCCATAAGGGTTGAGCGACGGGGAATAATTTGAATTCGCGTAAAATCGTGGCAACTATTAAATGAGTCTATCGCTATGAGCATTAAATCCGATAAGTGGATCCGTCGCATGGCCGCAGAGCACGGCATGATCGAGCCCTTCGAGCCAGGCCAGGTGCGCGAGGCAAATGGCCAGCGCATTGTGTCGTACGGCACTTCGTCCTACGGTTACGATATTCGTTGTGCCAATGAGTTCAAGATTTTCACCAACATTAACAGCACCATCGTTGATCCGAAAAATTTCGATGAAAATTCTTTCGTTGATTTGAAGAGCGATGTTTGCATTATTCCGCCCAATTCATTCGCGTTGGCGCGCACGATCGAATATTTTCGTATCCCGCGGAATGTATTAACGATCTGCCTCGGTAAATCGACTTATGCGCGCTGCGGCATCATCGTCAACGTGACGCCTTTCGAGCCAGAGTGGGAAGGCTACGTCACCCTCGAGTTTTCGAACACCACGCCTTTACCCGCCAAGATTTATGCCGGCGAGGGCTGTGCCCAGGTGCTGTTCTTCGAGAGCGATGAAGTGTGCGAGGTGTCGTATAAAGACAGAGGCGGTAAATATCAGGGGCAGCAAGGCGTTACGCTCCCCAAAGCTTAACGCCGGTTTTTCAGGCCGCTAGCATCGTTGCCGCCGCCTCGCCGTACGTCCAGTACTGTCTTCGTAGGCGCGCCGTGCTAGCGGCCTGAAAAATCCAGCGCTTAGGGAACGTCAGCGCGTCAAATTGACGTTGCGTCGTCGCCGCCGCCTCGCCGTAGTTCCCGAACGGTCTGCGGCGGCCCCGCCTAGCTAGCGACCTTTAAATCGGACGTTTGCACATCTAGTTGACATGCGTAGCTGCCGCCTCCTCGCCGTCAGCTACGCCTAGGCCCTAAGACATACTTGAAGCAAGTAGGAGATTGTGGTGATCGATAAAACCGTACCGGATCTGCACGCAGCAGTGGCCGGCATTCATGATGGTGCCACCGTGATGATTGGTGGCTTCGGCAACGCGGGCATGCCCAAGGCGTTGATTGACGCGCTAATTGCGCAGGGCGCGACGGATCTCACGATTGTGAATAACAATGCCGGGAACGGAGATACCGGCTTGGCGGCCCTATTGGCGGCTGGGCGGGTAAAGAAAATTATCTGCTCGTTTCCCAGGCAATCAGACTCGCATGTGTTCGACGGGCTCTACCGTGAGGGCAAGATTCAACTCGAGCTGACGCCGCAGGGTAATCTGGCCGAGCGCATACGTGCTGCCGGCGCCGGGATAGGCGGATTTTTCACGCCCACTGGCTACGGGACTCAGCTTGCAGAGGGCAAGGAGACGCGCCTCATCGATGGGAAGCACTATGTGCTTGAGTCACCGATTCACGCGGATTTTGCCTTGATCAAGGCGCTCAAGGGAGATCGCTGGGGCAATCTGGTTTACCGCAAGGCCGCGCGTAACTTCGGCCCAATCATGGCGACGGCGGCGCGCTGTACGATCGCACAAGTCGACGAGATCGTGCCGCTTGGCGAGCTCGATCCGGAGGTCATCATCACACCGGGCATCTTCGTACAGCGGGTAGTGCAGGTCGGAGGTGCGCAATGAAACGATTCAGTCGCGATGAGATTGCGCAGCGTGTCGCGCGCGATATTCCTGAGGGTGCCTATGTCAATTTAGGCATCGGCCTGCCGACCATGGTGGGTAATCATCTGGATCGCAGCAAGGAAATTTTTTTACAAAGCGAAAATGGCTTGCTCGGAATGGGGCCAGCGCCCGCCCCCGGCGATGAAGATGAAGACCTGATCAATGCCGGCAAGCAGCCGGTCACGCTGCTGACGGGTGGCGCCTATTTCCATCACGCTGATTCATTTGCCATGATGCGTGGCGGGCACCTTGATATTTGTGTGCTGGGCGCGTTTCAGGTATCTGAGCGCGGCGATCTGGCGAATTGGCATACCGGTGCACCCGATGCGATCCCTGCCGTCGGTGGGGCGATGGACTTGGCGATGGGTGCTAAAAAAGTGTTTGTGATGATGGAGCATCAGACCAAGAGCGGTGAGAGCAAGATCGTATCCAAGTGCACGTACCCGCTGACCGGTGTGGGCTGTGTATCTCGCATCTATACCGATTTGGCGACGATTGATGTGACGCCGGAAGGCTTGCTTGTCATTGATATGATTGAGGGCCTGACGCTGGACGCCTTGCAGCAGATGACGGGCGTGCCGTTGCGACAA
>JAIXQV010000137.1 GCA_027485535.1 Oxalobacteraceae bacterium
ACGCCCACGTGTAACAGAACATCGTCACCAGCACCTTGGATCATTTTTGCCAAGTTGTAGGTCAAACGAAGTGCACCCTCCGGGCCCAAACCATTCTGGCTTGCAGCAGGGTCAAAACCGGCCTGATACGCCGACAGTGAGTAAGTGAGGCTTGAAGTCTGCTCGCCATGGAACATCACGCCCGCCTGCTTGCCGGGTGCGATCTGGTCCTGATAGGAGCGCTCCATGAACCCGATATTATTCGAGCTCATTAAGGTTTCTTGACCGAACGGCTGCTTGAAACGACCGACACGAATTTGCGCCTCGGGACTGAAGCGGTAGTTTGCCCATGCTGTATCAAGCAAGTTCGCGCTGGAGCCAACGAGGTTGGTTACTACTTCATAGTTGATATCTTTGTTGAATATGCCAGACGCACCGATACGTGCGCGGCGGACAGAAAATCTGTCAGACAGCGACGAAGAGTCACGATCGGAATACTGCCCGTGATCGCCATCGATCATGCGTGCGTCAAAATGCAAGCGGCCAGTGATATTCAACTCGCTGTTGCCGTCCTTGGACTTGAAGCCAAAGCCGTTTTCTTTCACCGAACCATCATTCAGGCGCTTCTGGATATCTTTGATCGACCTCGACACGTCCTGATCAATACGCGAATCCTTGAATGCCTTGTTCTCGTCGGCTTCTTTGTTCGCCTCCATGAACTCGTCATAATCTTTTTGCGAGATGACGCCTTTTTTAAGCATCAAATCAAGCATCGCCTTGTTTTCATTGGCGACCGCTGGCATCGACAGCGATGCGCAGACGGCTGCGACGGCAATCGCGATACGCTTTGCGTTTATTGGGGTGGTAATCTTTTTCATGTAAATCTCCGGTTGATAATCCAGCGCGTTCAGGGCTCATGTAGACGCACCTGTCCTGCATTCCTTGAATTCCGACCGCGATTGTGTGAATGTTTTTTTTCAACTTGATGACATGAGTGGAACTCTTGCCTGATAATCCTATTCGTAGCGAATGCGCGACTTTGGCCGCTGTTGTCATCAAGCCGTCATATCAAGCACTGATTATTAAAGGTTTTGCGCTCACCTAGGGGGATTTTCGCGCATGCTCGCTGCAGTTGACCTCGGCTCGAACAGCTTCAGATTGCACATCGGGACTTTCGATGGCGAGCGCATCCGTGTTATCAACAGTGCTCGCGAGCCGGTTCGCCTCGGTGCTGGTCTAGACAGCAGGCGCAACCTGAGTCAGGCAGCCATTCAAAATGCAGTCGCCTGCTTGGCGCGCTTTGCACAGATTCTGCAGTCCACCCCACTGACGGGTGTCCGTGTAGTGGCTACCAATACGATTCGGGTGGCGCGCAATGCACCAAGCTTTCTCCCCTTGTTTGAAAAAGCGATTGGTTATCCGATTGAAATCATTTCGGGTGAAGAAGAGGGCCGCCTGATTTACATGGGTGTGGCGTCAACGCTCAACCTGCCACTCGAACGCCGTTTGGTCATTGACATCGGTGGTGGCTCGACCGAGTTGATTCTGGGTGAAGGTCCTGAAATTGAGCAGGTCGAATCATTCTCTATTGGCACTGTGCCAACCTCGACGCGGTTTTTTGATGGTGAGCGTATTTCGGCCAACGCATTTGATGAGGCCGTGCTGTATGCGCGCAGTATGTTCGAAGATGGCATGGCACCGTTTCACCCGCGCTACTGGGACGTAGGATACGGCTCTTCAGGGACCTTGCGCACACTGGCAGATGTCATTGAAAAAAACGCGCTGGGTGATGGCCAGCTATCCGTCAAGAACCTGCTGATCCTGCGCGACCTGTTACTCGAGGCAGGGCGTATCAGCAAGCTCGATCTGATCGGCGTACGACCAGAACGCGCCAGCGTGGTGTTGGGCGGTCTATCAGTACTGCTTGGATTGTCACAAGAACTCGGCTTCAAATCACTGTTCGCCGTGGAAGCAGGCTTGCGTATGGGTGTCTTGTGGGACCTCTACCTGCGCCAGCGTAAACGCGATCGCAGACAAGATTCAGTCAAACGTTTCATGAAGCGCTTTGGTGTCGACGAGACGCGCGCCTCGCGCGCCGCATCGAACGCGCGCGCACTGTACGCCCAAGCGGCACCGAACGGCACACTCGAGCGCATGATTGGTTGGGCGGGTAAGTTGCACGAAGTGGGGATGGTGGTCTCACACACCGGCTTTCATAAGCACGGGGCTTATCTTGCGCTGAATGCCGATCTACCCGGCTTCACTTCACATGAACAGCACCTGCTGTCAGTACTACTACAGGCGCAGAAGGGCAATCTGCGCAAGGTACAAGATGCGGTTGCAGATATCGAGATTGTCCGTGCCATTGTTGCACTACGTCTCGGTATCTTGTTTATGCACGCACGCATCGACCCAGCGGTCGCACCCGTGCGCTTGTCGGTACGCTCAAGAATAGAACTGACCCTCGGGCAATCGCTCACGCTGCATCACCCAACGCTGGCGTACTGGCTATCGAAAGAAACCACGACATGGGCAGAGGTCGGGCACCAGTTTGTGGTTAGAAACTCGCGATAAATTGATTGAGTAATTGGTACGGCTAGGAGGCGCAACACCGCCAGCATTAGCAGCAGTCGATCTATTCAGGCCGATGGCAAGGCGCGCCGACGAAGACAGTACATGTGGTACGGCTAGGAGGCGCAACACCGCCAGCGGCCTGAAGAAACGACTGATTAGTCGTCGTTAAGACCCTCGATCCCTAACTCCTGAATCTTGCGCGTGATGGTATTGCGCCCAATACCCAGTCGAATCGCGGCATCGTTTTTTCTACCATGCGTATGCTTGAGCGCGGTCTTGATGAGTGCCGCTTCGAACTGACGCCCAAGTGCATCCATCACTTCAGGCCTGCCGGAGGACAGCATGTGTGATGCCTCGGCCTCTAACATCAATATCCATGAGTGGCGGTCGTGCATGACGCCGTTGGCGTGCGATTCGCCGTTGATGTGCGCTGGCTCGGGCATGATCGAGGTGGGCACGTGATGGTCACCATTCAATTTGATGGGTGCTATCGGCTCTGGCTCTAGCATTGGTGGCGTCAGCGCGACCGTGCCGGTGCTTTGAATCAGTTCCGCAGGCAAGTCCTTGACTTCCACGGTTTGCCCAGGGGCCATCACGGTGATCCAGTTGCACAAGTTTTCCAACTGCCGCACGTTACCTGGCAAATCCAGTGCAGATAGAAACTGCATCGCCTGATCGGATAAACGTTTTGCTTCCACACCGAGTTCTCGCGCACTGCTCGCCAGAAAGTGACGCGCAAGTAGCGGGATATCTTCACGTCGTTCACGCAGCGAAGGAAGACGCAGTCGAATGACATTCAAGCGGTGATACAGATCTTCGCGGAATAAACCATCGCGTACACGTTGCTCAAGGTTTTGGTGCGTGGCGGCGATGACGCGCACATTGGCTTTCAGTGGTTGATGCCCACCGACGCGATAAAAATGCCCATCAGACAGGACCCGCAACAAACGCGTCTGCAAATCGAAGGGCATGTCACCAATTTCATCAAGGAACAAGGTGCCACCCTCAGCCTGTTCGAAGCGCCCACGCCGAGTGGCCTGGGCACCGGTGAAGGCACCGCGTTCGTGACCAAACAACTCGGATTCGAGCAGGTCTTTCGGGATCGCTGCAGTATTCAGTGCAATAAAGGGTTGCGCGGCACGCGGGCTGTGTTTGTGCAATGCGCGCGCGACGAGCTCTTTACCGGTACCGGACTCACCGGTAATCAGCACGGTGACATTCGACTGCGACAAACGACCGATCGCACGGAATACATCCTGCATCGCCGCGGCTGAACCCAGTATCTCGGGTGTCTCGTTACTGGCGAGATCGATCTCTGCATCGCGCAAGCTCTCTTCGAGCGCACGGCGGATGAGCTCAACCGCTTTATCGAGGTCGAAGGGCTTCGCCAGATACTCGAACGCGCCACCCTGAAACGCGGCGACTGCAGAATCCAGATCGGAGAATGCGGTCATCACAATCACCGGCAGGCTCGGATGTCGCTCCTTGACCATGTGCAGCAACTCAAGACCGGATTCGCCGGGCATACGAATGTCGGATACCAGTACTTGCGGGGTGCCATGCTGAAGCGCGTCAACGACCTCGCGCACGTTGGAGAAACTACGCGTGCTCAAGCCCTCGCGCGCGAGTGCTTTCTCTAGCACCCAGCGTATCGATTCATCGTCGTCAACAATCCAGATTGGTTTCATGCGCTCTCTATCGACCCAGCGATTTCATACACTAGCACCAAAACGGTGCTAGCCACCCGCCCCAACTGCGCTGCACCGGTGCGCGGCAGCGGGCCAGCGCATCAAGGCAAGGCGATCAGGATACGGAAATCCGTATATCCGGGCCGGCTTTCGCATTCGATAACGCCAGAATGCTGTTGGATGAAGGTTTGAGCCAGTGTCAGCCCCAGTCCGCTTCCCCCGTCTCTACCTGAGACCAGCGGGTAAAACATTCTTTCCCTCAGATCCGCCGGTATGCCCGGACCGTTGTCGATGATATGCAAGTCCAGTGCCAGCCGATAACGCACTTTGGCAATCGTCACCGAGCGGGCAACACGAGTTCGAAATATCAATTCTGCATCGCGGTGTTCGATGCGCTCTGCAAGCGCTTGTGCGGCGTTGTGCGCGATATTCAGCACCGCCTGAATCAGCTGCTCTTTGTCGCCGCGAAACTCGGGCAATGACAGGTCATAGTCGCGCGTGATGGACAGCCCTTGCGGGAACTCGGCAACGATCAGACTCCGCACCCGCTCAAATACCTCGTGGATATTGACGTCACCGACGATCTGCGGACGTCGATGCGGCGCCAGCAAGCGGTCTACCAGTGTCTGCAGGCGATCAGACTCTTTGATGATGACCTGGGTGTACTCGCGCAGGTCTTTCAGCCCCTGACCGGGTAATTCGAGTTCCAGTAGCTGCGCCGCGCCGCGGATACCACCGAGCGGATTTTTAATCTCATGCGCAAGGTTGCGGATCAGTTCCTTGTTGGCTTGCGTCTGGCCAAGCTGCCGCTCCTCGCGATCGAGCTTCAGCTGTTGTACGTTCTCGCGCAGCTCGATCAGCACCGGGTGCTCGATATCGTCGAGTGGCGTGACGGTGACATTCACCTGCAGCGGCAGCCTCCCTACCCGCTCTAGCGCAAGATCTTCGCGTTTTTGATCAAACTGGCGCTGACGCGCTTGCTGGAAAATCTGCTCCAGCCGCTCGCCGCTCATAAATAGCTCGCTTAGGCGCTGGTTCTGCATCACCTTGAACGAGCTATCGAGCAGGCTCTCGGCAGCGGCATTGGCGTAGGCGATCCTGCCCTCGGCATCGAGAATCAGTACGGCGGAGGCGAGCAAATCAAGCCCGCCGAGCGATGTGGCAAGAATATTCACAATGGACGGAAAACAAAAAAGGCCGCATGGCGGCCCGGGTTGGGATGCGGAAGCGTCGGGCCTATTTTAATTGACCAATCTCGCGCTTCAGTGCCTCGATATTCTTTTCGGTACGTGCGATGTCGTCCTTCATGGTTGCCACCCGTTCCTGGTACTTCGCATAATTACGCTCACTGCCCAGCCGCTCCGGCTCACCGTTTTGGTACTCTTTCTTCAGCTCGGCGAGCTTGTTCTCCTCGGTGCGAATCTCGTCAGTGAGAATTTGCATGCGGTCGAGGTCTCGCCGCTTCTGGGTCTGGCTGTCTACCCGAGGAAATGAGGGGTCCGCTTTGGCCTGGATGACCGATGAAGGCGCGGGAATCGATGACAAAGACTCCGTGTCGAGCTTGCGGCAGCCCCGTACGTCGCCGGTATTGCGATACTCGCGAACACCGTTGGATTGGGTGCAAACGTAGACTCCCTGCGCGCAGACCTCACTGGCGAGCAAGAGCAAAGACAAGGCAACAGGGATAACTTTCATGGGGATGCCGTGCTATTCGGATACGGAGATGGATATAGATACGGATAGAAATACGAACGCGAATGGGATTTCAACGACCCTCGCCTGAAGTTATACCAGAATCTTACTGCGATTGATTATCAAACGCGCAACGCTGATCGCAAAAAAAGGGCGACTTCCGCCGCCCTTTCTCCAGATCGCTTTAAAAATTACAGCGAGTAGTACATCTCGAACTCAACCGGGTGCGTCGTCATACGGAACCGGGTGACTTCTTGCATCTTCAGCTCGATGTAGGCATCGATCATGGTGTCGGTAAACACGCCGCCACGGGTGAGGAATTCGCGATCCTTGTCGAGGCACTCAAGCGCTTGGTCGAGCGACGAGCACACGGTTGGGATCTTTGCGTCTTCTTCTGGTGGCAAGTGGTACAGATCTTTCGAAGCCGCCTCACCTGGGTGAATCTTGTTCTGCACACCGTCGAGGCCAGCCATCAGCAGCGCGGCGAAGCACAGGTAAGGGTTGGCAGAAGGATCCGGGAAACGGGTCTCGATACGACGGCCTTTCGGATTCGCTACGTGCGGAATACGAATCGACGCTGAGCGGTTACGCGACGAGTACGCCAGCTTGACCGGTGCTTCGAAGCCCGGCACCAAACGCTTGTAGGAGTTGGTACCTGGGTTGGTGATCGCATTCAGCGCGCGTGCGTGCTTGATGATGCCGCCAATGTAGTACAGCGCGAACTCAGACAAACCGGCGTAGCCGTCGCCCGAGAACAGGTTCTTGCCGTCTTTCCAGACCGACTGGTGCACGTGCATACCAGAGCCGTTGTCGCCAACGATGGGCTTCGGCATGAAGGTCGCGGTCTTGCCATAGGTGTGCGCAACATTCCAGATCACGTATTTCTGCAACTGGGTCCAGTCAGCGCGTTGGACCAAGGTCGAGAATCTGGTACCGATCTCGTTTTGACCCGCACCAGCTACTTCGTGGTGATGCACTTCGACCGGGATACCCAGCGATTCGAGCACCAGGCACATCTCGGAGCGCATATCTTGGAAGCTATCCACGGGTGGGACTGGGAAGTAACCACCCTTCACGGCAGGACGATGGCCGGTATTGCCGCCTTCAAATTTCTGGCCGGTGGACCAAGAGGCTTCTTCCGAATCGATTTTGACGAAGCAGCCGGACATATCGACATTCCAACGAACACTGTCGAAGATAAAGAATTCAGGCTCAGGACCAAAGTAAGCTGCGTCACCCAGACCCGATGCTTTCAGATAAGCCTCAGCGCGCTTGGCGATCGAACGCGGATCGCGATCGTAGCCCTTGCCATCGCTAGGCTCGATAACGTCGCATTGCATGAACAGCGTGGTCTCTTCCATGAAGGGGTCGAGGTTGGCGGTGTTCGGGTCCGGCATCAGCAACATGTCGGAGGCTTCGATACCCTTCCAACCTGCGATCGACGAACCGTCGAAGGCATGACCCGATTCGAACTTGTCCATGTCGAAGTGGGAGACCGGGACAGACACGTGCTGCTCTTTGCCACGCGTGTCACTAAAACGAAAATCAACGAATTTGACCTCGTTGTCTTTCACCATCTTCAATACATCTGCGGCCGTCTTTGACATAAAAATCTCCCGGAAGGTTGCGGAAATAGAAATACTTGCTCGGAATCAGGGTTTGCCTGTTGCGGACTCGGCGCCGGATAATGACCGGCATGTAGGCGGGCTTGCAACTGGAACTCGGGGCGGGATGGTAGCAGATTCCATGCCACTGACTTACTTCTGCGCAAGCAATTTGCCGCAATTATTGCTTCGGAAAACTTCGAATCAGAACAAGGCGTTGACGATCGTCAAGCCAAAAAGGCAGTGCGGCCCATGATGAGGCATCTTGGTGCAGACCCACCAAGATGCCTTATTTTGGTGCATATTAGCTGCTTTGCACGAAGTTGGTGCATTATGGTGCGCGGCGGTTGTGGAAAGTTGCCCTATTCTTCATCGTCATGCACCGGCTCTTTCAGCCTGAGCGCACGACCGTCTTCATACAAAAAGCACTTCGCAATCCCGAACCAAGCTTCGGCCGGGATCACCCGCTCTGCGAGTTCGACCAATTCTTCCTCGCGTTGCAGTCGTCGGTAGAAAGAGGCGCAACACTGCTCAAGGGTGATGCAAATATCGTCCACGAGAGTGGCGCCACTGCGCAGCCATTGCTGCAGCTTTTCACGCACTGAACACAAAAGATCAACGCTGGTCTTACTCAACTGCTCCAACTCGTCCAGCAACGCATCTGCTTCACGCGTCAGCTTTCGTAGGGTAGGAATAATGACGACCTCGACCTTGCGACGATGACAGTACTGCTCGAACTGCGTCAGCCGATTCAGCAAGGCCTCAAGATCGACACCACCTGGTGTCTTGAGATGACGAATTCCGTACAAAATATGTCGCTGGATAGAAGTGAAGGTCCAGCGTGCACGACGCTGCTCGATCTTCAGAGCGATGATGGAATAGGTCGCGGTTAGCATGATGGTCCCCGAAATAAAATGATAAATCCGCCCCCGCGTGCAATCGCACACCATTGGATCATCCGATCTGTTGGGGAAGGCAACGATGACTCTGGCGGTGATGCGGCAGAGCCGATCTCAGAGATACGCTTGCGGCGGTACCGGTGCTACGACTCTGTCACTCGGGCACCAGCACCCCGAAAACCGCACCATGAGATTGCGCCAGTGTAGTCAGGTCGCTCGCTGACCTACTTGCGAGGCCTCAAAAAAATCTGATTATGGAAACGACCTCAATCAGATGGAAGCACGGGCGCCTGATAGGGTTCAAGCGATGCGTACCGCGTGCTCACGCGTGGCATGGAAAGTAACGCCGGGCCAGCGCTCTTGTACCAGCTTCAGGTTGACGGCCGAACTCGCAAGATACGCCAGGTTGCCCGCAGCATCATGCGCAAGATGCGCACCTGCGGAGGAACGCTCGAAGTCGGCCAGCATCTTCTTATCGTCGCAAGATACCCAACGTGCCGTGTTGATGCTTGTGCCCTCGAATACGGCGTCAACGCTGTACTCATTCATCAAACGACTCGCCACTACCTCGAACTGCAGCATGCCGACAGCGCCGAGCACCAGATCAGCACCACTGACCGGTTTGAACACCTGCACCGCCCCTTCTTCTCCTAGCTGTTGCAGACCTTTTTGCAGCTGCTTGATTTTGAGTGGATTGCGAATACGAACCGTACGGAAAAAATCAGGGGCGAAATAAGGAATACCCGTGAACTGCAGTGACTCACCCTCAGAAAAACTATCACCGATTTGCATATTGCCGTGGTTCGGAAGACCAATAATGTCGCCGGCATAGGCTTCTTCGACTTGCTCACGCGATGAGGCCATGAAGGTGACGACCGAGGACATCTTCAGCTCACGATTTAGGCGGAGATGCTTGATTTTCATACCGCGCTCGAAATGACCTGAGCAGACTCGCAAGAAGGCAATTCGGTCGCGATGCGCCGGATCCATATTGGCTTGTATCTTGAACACAAAGCCCGAGAAAGCAGGCTCGTCCGGCTTGACCATTCGCATCGTCGCGTCACGCTCGCCAGGTGCACGTGCCCAATCGAGTAGCGCATCGAGAATTTCACGAACACCAAAGTTATTGATGGCAGAACCGAAGAACACAGGCGTCTGCTTGCCCGCTAAAAAAGCATCCAGCGCAAACGGATGCGAAGCGCCGTGCACTAACTCAACTTCGGCCCTGAGTTGCGCAATCTCTTGCGGGAACATCTCCTGCAAACGCGGGTTGTCGATCCCCTTGATCACCTCAAAGGTTTGATCGGCACGCTCGCTACCCGGTACAAACAATAAAATCTCGTCGCGCAGCAGGTGATACACGCCACGGAACGCCTTGCCCATACCAATTGGCCAGGTCACCGGCGCACATTGAATGCCAAGTACCGACTCGACCTCGTCCAACAGTTCCAAGGGATCGCGCGTCTCGCGGTCCATCTTGTTCATGAAGGTAATGATGGGTGTATCGCGCATGCGGCAAACATTCAGCAACTTGATAGTTTGCGCCTCTACACCTTTTGCGGCATCAATCACCATTAATGCCGAGTCAACTGCGGTCAACACGCGATAGGTGTCTTCCGAGAAATCCTGGTGACCGGGGGTGTCGAGCAGGTTCACGACATGATCGCGGTAATCAAACTGCATGACTGAGCTGGCGACCGAGATGCCGCGCTGCTTTTCAATCTCCATCCAGTCCGAGGTTGCGTGGCGACCACTTTTACGCGCCTTGACCGTGCCGGCTAGCTGAATCGCGCCGGAGAACAGCAGCAACTTTTCAGTAAGCGTGGTCTTACCCGCATCCGGGTGGGAAATGATCGCGAAGGTCCGGCGGCGCGCCACCTCGTGCGCAATTTGCTCACGCGATGTCGCGCGATTGCGCTCCAGATCATCGGTTTCGGAAGAATCAGTGGCGTGGGTCATCACAGGCAATCGAAAAAAGCGTCAGAGTCTAGCGGCTTCGGCCGGTCAAGTCCAACCGGCTGCTTTTGGGTAGATATTACTCGTATCATTTTGCCATTGTTGCATTGGGAATCCGATTGACTGAAAGGCACTCGCAAAAAATTCACGATACGCGATTTTACGACCAGCATATTCCTCCCTTCGTCGAGGCCGCTCTAGACCAGCGCTACGGCAGCTTGTATTCATCCATGCCGCAGCTCGGGCTTTTCAGCCTACAGGACGTGAGCACCTACACTGAATGGAGCGGACCTAGCGTTCGGGAGCTGTTTCTTTACCGACGCGAACGCGGTCGTATAACCGTCATCAACCAAGGCATGCGCATCGATGGCGCCGCTGTGCAGCGCTTCGCCGATGCTGTGTTTGCGCATGAGCAAGGCAGCTATCGCCTGCATTTTCATTCGGTACAGCCCACCGACTTACACCGATTGAAACGCAAAGTGTGTCTGCCGATTTCGGAAGATATTGTGGTCACGCTACCCGATAACGAAGCGAGTTATCTGGCCACTTTGGGAAAATCATTACGCCAGTCGCTGCGATCTCGACTAGCTCGTACCCAAGGCTTGACGCACCAGATCGTCTCTGGACATGCGATCAGTACCGAACTGCTCGACCACATTATTCGCTTCAACCATGCACGCATGGCATCAAAACAGCGACACTCTGCGATTGATCTGGCAGAGAGTACGCGGCTACTCCGTCTTGTGAACGCGCGAGGTATGGTGGGTACGATTCACATTGAGGGACAACTCTGCGCCGGCAGCATGGTGTGCCGTTTCGGTGATGATGTGTTCTCTTTGCTGAATGCCCATGATCCCGCCATGAATCACCTCGGGCTCGGAAAGCTATCGCGCCATCTGATGATTCTTGAGGCTATCCGCACAGGCGCGCAACGATTTCATTTGCTGGGCGGCTATTTCAGCAGCAAGCGCCCGTTCGGCGCACAACGCATCCCCCTTTACGGACTAATCGTTTATCGAAACAGATTCAGGATGATCTTGGATAGCATCGCGCTGACTCGGCTGTTGATCCGCTCGCTGAATTATCAGCTTCGAACGCTGATCGACGATCGCAAACATGAACGGTCAGGATCACGCCAGAAGCGCGCACTAGCGCTGCTGACTCGACTACGGCAGGGGGTGTCGGAAAGAAAGCGCGTGTGGTGAGGTTTCACGATCAGCCATAACTCATCACTCGGCACCAGACAGCAATAGCGCGCGTAGCGCCGCTCAAGCCGCTGGCGTAGCGTCAGAGGCGACTAACAAGCTGCAGCGCAATTTTTCAACCAGAAGGGTGTCGGTGCTGCCGCGCCACCAGCGCAGCGTGAGTGGCTTGTGGCGCGAGTGCCCAACGATCACCAGGTCAATCTTCAGATCATTTGCCATCTGCTCGATCACGTTCACCGGCTCGCCCACCTCCAGATGGGGAATCACGGTGAGTCCCCTGGCGCTCAGCAGTTCAGCGCCGGCGTCGAGTTCCTTCGACATCTTTTCGCGCTCAGCGACCAGCCCCTCCTCGACACTCATGACAGCAGCCGCTGCGAACTCACCGACCAACAGGTACGGTGGCGGACTCACCACGGCCAGCAGGTGCACCGTGGCAGACGTTGGCAATGACAGCCGTGCGCACTCGCGCAGCGCGGCCTGACTTTCGGGACTGCCGTTGTAGGCAACAAGAATGTTTTGGTACATGCTCGCCTCCGATTGCGAGCCTCGAGTATACGGCGCTGCGCGGCTGCCGGCGATTGCGGGGTACCGGCGAAAAAAAACCCGACTGGCGGAGCCAGTCGGGTTTAAATCCATCCTTTTTGGAAGGCTGGAGGAGACGGATAAGACTATAGCAACGAGATGTGGCGACGTCCGCTTTCCATTGATGATGCCAGATATAAATATGGTGAATGGACGAAAGTATTCTATTAATTCCTAGAAATAATTGTTGATTTAACCATACTTTCGAGCCTCTGCACCTGCTGCTAACGCCCCAAAAAATCAAACCCGCCACACTCGCATGTGGCGGGTTCGGGTCTCCTCTCGCTCTTCCGGCGACAGATTTTTTTGGTAATGCGCGCGCATCATGCCGACGAATTGACGCTCTGTCATCATGCATTGCACCAACGCGCCAAGGTATTGATCTATTTGGATTTTTTTCTAATCCAACAAATAACCTACGGGTCATTTGCGGGGCATCAGCGATCGATTATTCACGATACCCCCGCACAGCGTGACGAGTAACTAGTAGGTCTCGACGTGGAAACGTCCCTCGGCCAGCATTTGTGCGTGGATCGCCGGCCAGTCGAGACCCGCGTCATCAGAAATTTCACGCAAAGTGTCCATCACACCAGCCTCCATGCCTTTGACGCCGCACACATAGAAGTAGGTGTCACCCTTGAGCAGATCTGCGACAGCACTAGCGGCAGCCCGCAACTTGTCTTGCACATAAGTCTTGGGCTCGTTATCAACGCGCGAAAAAGCGAGATGAATGTCGATGAAACTCGATGGCAGTTTTCGCAAGGGACCAAAATACGGTAATTCACCCGGCCGTCGCGCGCCGAAGAACAGCATCAGCTTGCCCTCAACGGGCGTACCCTGCGCCTGCAATCGCCGACGATACTCGGTCATTGCGCGCATAGGTGCTGCACCGGTACCGGTGCAGATCATCACGATATTTGAGCCCGCATGATTCGGCATCAGGTAGTGCGCACCAAAGGGCCCGGTGACTTGTACGGTGTCACCCTTTTGCAAATCGCACAGGTAGTTGGACGCAACCCCGCGTACCGATTTGCCTTCGTGATCGTGCAGAACACGCTTCACCGTTAGCGACAAATTGTTATAGCCCGGTCGCTCACCATTCCGTGGGCTAGCCACCGAGTAAAGCCGAAGATAATGCGGCCGGCCGGATTCATCGGTCCCAGGCGGAATAATGCCAATGCTCTGCCCTTCCAACACCGGAAAATGTGTCTGACCAAAATCAAGCACGATATGACGGATATCACTCTCAGTATCCGCATCGGTCAGACGAAAATTTCCTGCCACCGTCGCCAGCAATGGCTGTTTGATGTCATATAAATTGAGGCTAGGTTGTGCAGCAGAGCGGGGCGCGCTCGGCGAGGTCATGGATAAGGCCGCGTTGTGCTGCGGCGGTGGCTCGGCGCTCGCCACTGCAGCGGAAGCATCTAGTGGCTGCTGGGTGGGAAGCTCATCCCAGCTGTACTGCTCCACCACGCTATACGCCGCAGACTTCGGCACCGTGCGCCAGTTATCAATCGAACCGGTCGGGCATGGTGGCAAGCAAGCATTGCAGCCATTGCAAATACTCGCATCGACCACATAGTTACGATCATCATGCGAGATCGCATCAATCGGACAAGTGTCCTCGCAGGTGTTGCAACGTATGCAGACCTCGGGGTCAATCAAGTGCTGACGTATCAGCACCTCGGCGTCTGTGGCACCCATGAAACTCGCTCGTCAGTTGAAACGTACGTACTCGAAATCGATCGCCTGACGGTTGATACCGATCGGTGGCGGTGCGATCCAGTTCGCCATCTTGCCTGGCTCAACCACGCGACCCATCAAGGAAGCCACATAAGCACGATCTTCTTCCGATGGTAGCCACTGGCGTGCATGCGCCTGCCATTCTGCCTCGGAAATGATTTGTCCTTGCGGCGACACTCGAAGGCCAGCGAAACTACCGATATGACGGTTGAAGGCTTTGTGCGGCGCCTGCAAACGGAAAGGCAAACCGGCTTTCTCGATGACCTTATTCCAACGACCAATACCCGCGATCGAATCCTTGATGTAATCATCGCGCAGCACTTCGTTCAGCGCATTAAGCATGGGGACTTCACGCTCAACCAATTTATCGCCCTGCACTTCCAGAATCTTGTAATGATCGCCCTTGAGTTGGTGATCATCCGTGCGCTTGGTCTCTTCATAACGACCTTTTATTCCGGTCGCGTAGAAGGTCGCGGCATTAGAAGACTGATCGGCACCAAACAAATCAATCGTCACACTGAAGTGGAAGTTGAGATAGCGCTGCAGGGTCGGCAGATCGATCACGCCGAGTTGACGCAGTTGCTCAGGGTCTTCGATACCGTGCTGCTTCATCACCTCACAGGTACGCTGAATCGTGCGCGAAACGCCCGACTCGCCAACGAACATATGATGCGCCTCTTCAGTCAGCATAAAACGGCAGGTACGCGAGAGCGGATCAAAG
The DNA here is from genome assembly GCA_027485535.1 of Oxalobacteraceae bacterium. GTDB lineage: Bacteria > Pseudomonadota > Gammaproteobacteria > Burkholderiales > Burkholderiaceae_D > Pernthalerella. Next base: position 14,644 of record JAIXQV010000137.1, read on the forward strand.
CCGGACTCGGCCAACGCGCACAACTGGAACTTACCATCACGGTCGGTGAAGTAAGTGAACATGTAGAACGCCAGCCAATCCGGCGTCTCTTCATTAAAGGCTTGCAGGATGCGGGGGTTGTCTTGCGAGCCAGAGTTGCGATGCAGGAGTGCCTCGGCCTCCTCACGACCGTCACGCCCAAAATACTTATGCAAGAGGTAAACCATCGCCCACAGGTGACGGCCCTCCTCCACATTAATTTGAAACAGATTGCGCAGGTCGTACTGTGACGGACAGGTCAGTCCCAGATGACGCTGCTGCTCAACCGATGCAGGCTCGGTATCACCTTGCGTGACAATGATGCGTCGCAGATTGGCGCGGTGTTCACCGGGCACTTCCTGCCAAGCGGCCTCGCCTTTGTGCTCACCAAAATTCACCTTGCGGTCTGCTTCAGCCGCATTCAAGAAAATACCCCAACGATAATCAGGCATCTTTACATGGCCAAACTGCGCCCAGCCTTCAGGGGTGGTGTTGATCGCTGTGCGCAGGTAGACATCAAAATTTTGCGAGCCATTCGGGCCCATCTCATTCCACCATTGCAGATAATTCGGCTGCCAATGCTCGAGTGCGCGCTGCAAAGCGCGGTCTTCCGAGAGGTTGACGTTGTTCGGGATTTTTTCGCTGTAATCGATGGCGCTCACGCTATCTCCTGTGGGAATTACTCGATCCAATAAGGGCTACTATTTTTTAAACGCTGTATGACACACCGCGAGTTGTCGCCAATGACGGCGGCGACATTTTGTTCGCAGCTTGCAGAACCTATCCTAGACACGATCAAACTCGAATTTCGACTTACTACCCGTACCATAAACCTTCAGCGCACCAGACTCGCCAACCGCATTCGGGCGATTGAAGATCCAGTTCTGCCAGGCAGACAAGCGGCCAAACACACGCGTAAACATATTTTCTTGGCCGTTGAAGCGTAAGTTGGCTTCCATACCGGTCAGCGCATCGGGCGACATGCTGGCGCGCTCTTCAAGTGCGAGGCGAATCTCATCCGCCCAGTCGATGTCATCCGGGTTCGCTGTGATCAGGCCCAGCGCCATCGCTTTATCGGCATCGAGCGATTGACCCGTCAGCGCCTTCAATTCTGTGAGCTTGGCTTCGTCATCATAGAAACGACGCGCCAGACGGGCTTGCCCGGTGATCATGGGCAGCAGAGCAAAATTCATCGCAGACAACGTCAGTACCGGTGCGTCTTGCGGCGCGTCGGGCAATGTGAGCATATAGCTGCGATCAGCCGCAAACGCCAGCTCGGCCAGTGTGCCGGCGAAACAGGATGCCTGATCAATCAGCGCAAACAGGCTGCGTGATGAAACATCTATCCGCGCAAAGGTACGTCTCATCAAACCCAGCGTCTCGCGTACCAGCCAGTGCGAGGCATGCGCCTGCATACTGGCATCGCAAGCCAACACATGCTCGCGATTACCGGCGGTTTTGAATACCCAGATACCCAGCTCGATTTCATTGGTACGCAGGTGCAGAATGGCGTCGTCCAACTCGCGTGCCATTTGTAATGGCCACCAGTTCACACCCGCTGCCTCAATACCAGCGATGTCATTGGGCTGTGGCGTTGATGGTCCATGGACCGTGATGGTCGCGCTGCGCGCATCCCGATCCAACACCACTTCGACATACTGGTAACGCACACCTTGCGCATTGAATTCGCGTTGCAGCGGTGTCAATTGGACACCCTTAGCTTGCGCTGGTCGATCACTGCCGGCTGCCAGCGTTTCAGCACGTTCACGCACCGCTTGGGCGAACTGCGCTGGCTTGGCGATTTCGTCGACTAGCCGCCAATCTTTAGCGCGCTGGCCACGAATCCCTTCGGATGTCGTGCAGAAGATGTCCGCATGATCATGCCGCACCTTGCGCTTGTCGGTCAGTCGCGTCAAACCACCCGTTCCCGGTAGTACACCCAGCAAGGGCACCTCGGGCAAACTCACTGAGGAGGAACGGTCGTCGACCAAAAGAATCTCATCGCATGCAGCGGCAAGTTCATAACCACCACCCGCGCAGGCGCCGTTGACCGCAGCAAGGAACTTGAGCCCGGAATGGCGACTGGAATCTTCAAGGCCGTTACGAGTCTCGTTGGTGAACTTACAGAAATTGACCTTCCATGCGTGGCTGGATTTACCAAGCATGAAGATATTCGCGCCCGAGCAGAATATTCTATCCAGACCACTGCCGATCACGACCACGCGCACCTGTGGGTGCTCGAAACGAATACGCTGTATCGCGTCGTGCAGCTCGATGTCGACGCCAAGATCGTAGGAGTTCAGCTTGAGCTTGTAGCCGTCACGTAGCCCGCCGTCCTCATTCACTGTCATGGTCAGGGTTGCTACCGCGCCCTCGACCGCCAGCTTCCAGTGCCGGTAGCGCTCAGGGGTGGTTTGGTAGTCAACGACAAAGGACGCGCTCATGGGTCTCCCGATGCAATATCATGCTTTTAATCAAAGCACCGGAACTATATTGCGTACTGGCCGCAACGTCAATCGATCAGCTACGCAAGACTTGCCACTAGTGCAAGGATTGGTTTACGGGGCGAGATGTTCGCGCAGCTGTGTAAGCGCCTGCTCGGGCTGCAGAGCGCTGGTATCAATGGTCTGGTCGGCCTTGGTGTAAAACTGCGCGCGGCTCTCCAGGATGCGCTTCAGGTCGTCCATCGCCTCGCGGTTGCCTGCCATTGGGCGCCGGTCGCCCTGTGCCAGTACGCGGCTCATATGCTCTTCGGGCGTCGCCTTCAGCCAGACCGTGTAGCAATGCGTTAGCAGTAAGTTGAAAGTTGCAGGCTCGGAAACAATGCCGCCCGGCGTGGCGATCACTGCGCGGGAATGCGCGCGGATGACTTCTTCCAGCGCGCGCTGCTCGTAACGGCGGTAGGCGGTCTGCCCATACAACGCATGGATCTCGGTGATCCCGCAGCCTGCCAGCGCCTCGATTTGCCCCGACAGCTCAATGAAAGGCACGCCCAACTCGGTGGCCAGCAACTGGCCTAGGCTGGATTTACCCGCGCCCCGCAGCCCGATTAAGGCAATACGCTGGCGGCGCGTCGACTCGCTGGTCGGCTGCTCGAATAGCACGGCCAGTGCGGCACGTGCCTTGGCTAACTCTTCGTCGCTACGACCGCGCAAGGTTTCGCGGATCATCAACCAGTCGGGTGAGGAGGCGGCTTCGTCACCCGTCATCTCGGCCAGCGAGCAATTCAGTACGACGCAGAGTTGGCGCAGGAACTGGATCGAGGCATTGCCAACGCCAGTCTCGACATTGGCCACATGACGTTCAGAGACATCGGCCAGCTTGGCCAGCGCTTTTCGAGTCAGACCGCGGCGCGCGCGCAGCAGGCGAACACGCTCACCCAGCGCGCTGAGAAACGGGTCTTTGTCGTTCGCCTCTGGGTGGGCGACACTTAGGTGTGCGGGCTGGATGGATGGCATGGGTTCGCGTCGGCACTTTCTTGACGCAAGCAAGATAGTGCACTTACACTCAATCTGGCATGCATTATAAGTTCGCAAAATAAAAAATACCAAGGTGCCCCGGCTGGCGATTCAGCGGCGGCCCGTTCAGGAGACAACCATGGAGAACGCTGCACCGCAACTGCCGCAGCGCTTCAACTTCGCTCAGCACCTGCTCGCACTTAATGAGACACGGGGGGGCAAGATTGCCTACCGCGATGACCACTGCGAGTTGAGCTACGCGGAGTTGGATCATCGCGTGCGCTGTTTTGCCGCCGGACTGCTAGCCCATGGCCTACAGCCTGAGCAGCGGGTTTTGCTGGTAATGCTTGATACCGTCGACCTGCCAATCGCCTTTTTGGGTGCGCTGTATGCGGGTGTAGTGCCGGTGCCGGTCAATACCTTGCTGACCGCCGACAACTACGGCTACATGCTCACTCACAGTGACGCAAAAATGATCGTAGTGTCCGATGCGCTAAAAAGCACTGTTGATCAAGCTGTGTCGTTAATTGGCCGCCAACTGAAGATCGTCGTCTCTGGCGCGGTTGCCCATGATCGAGACATCGCGTTTGCGAGCTTACTGGCGCAGCCACCCATGCCACAGCCCGCAGATACGCACGCCGATCAGTTCGCGTTTTGGCTGTACTCCAGCGGCTCTACCGGACAACCTAAAGGCACCGTTCATAGTCACGCCAATCTTTACTGGACTGCCGAGTTGTACGGCAAGCCGGTGCTCGGCCTTGACGAAGATGATGTCGTGTTCTCGGCTGCCAAGCTGTTCTTCGCCTATGGCCTCGGCAATGCACTCACCTTTCCGCTGTCGGTCGGTGCCACTGTCGTGTTGATGTCAGAGCGCCCGACACCGAATGCGGTATTCGCGCGACTGATCAAGCAAAAGCCTACGGTGTTTTACGGTGTGCCGACGCTGTACGTCGCGATGCTGGCCGCCGATGCTTTGCCGGATCGCGATCAACTCAAGTTGCGCCTTTGTGTCTCTGCGGGTGAGGCTTTGCCGCGTGAGGTGGGTGAGCGATTCAGTGCGCATGTCGGCTGCGACATTTTGGATGGTCTTGGCTCAACTGAAATGCTGCATATTTTTCTCTCGAATCGCAGCGGTGTAGTGCGTTACGGTACCTCTGGCACGCCAGTCCCTGGCTACGAGATGGCCTTACGCGATGAACATGGGCAACCGGTGGCCGTGGGCGACATTGGTGATCTCTACATCAAAGGTCCGAGCGCGGCGCTGTTGTATTGGAATAGCCGCGACAAAAGCACCGCCACCTTTCAAGGTGAGTGGGTAAAAAGTGGCGACAAATACACGGTAGATGCAGATGGCTACTACAGCTATGCCGGACGCAGCGATGACATGCTGAAGGTCAGCGGCCAGTATGTCTCACCGATCGAGGTTGAGTCGGCGTTAATGGCACACGATCAGGTACTCGAATGCGCGGTGGTAGGACAAACGGATGTCGATGGCCTAACCAAGACAGTCGCGTATGTTGTTCTGCACGAATCCGATGCTGCCAATGATGAGATGGCAAATGTATTGAAGGCCTTTGTCAAAAATCGTCTTGCGCCCTTCAAGTACCCGCGTGAGATTCACTTCATCCGCGAACTACCTAAAACTGCGACCGGGAAAATTCAGCGCTTCAAACTACGCGAGCAGGATGTCGGCTAAGCTCACCATCGATTGGTGCGGTCGAGAGATCGCTATCGAGTATCGCTGGACCGACACGCGTGAAACAGGCAATACGGAGAACGCGAACGATGCGTCCCCAGAATGGCCGGTGATGGTTTTTCTGCACGAGGGCTTGGGATCCGTCTCGCTATGGAAGGACTTCCCCGATCAACTCTGCGCCCGTATCGGCATGCGTGGTCTGGTTTACTCACGACCGGGCTATGGCAAATCAACACCGCGTGACGCAGATGAGCATTGGGCCGCTGACTTCATGCATCGGCAAGCGTACGAGGTGTTACCGGCGCTGCTAGCGCATCTCGGTATTCAGAAGCCCTGGCTATTCGGACACAGTGATGGTGGTTCGATCGCCTTGCTGTACGCAGCACAATTCCCCGCAGGGCTGCGGGGAGCGATTGTCGTAGCGCCGCATCTTTTTGTCGAAGACATCAGTATTCAAAGTATCAGGCTCGCACGCGAGGCGTATATGCAGCACGGTTTGCGCGACCGTTTGGCACGCCATCATGATGAGGTTGATTCCGCCTTCTTCGGCTGGAACGATGTCTGGTTATCAGATGCTTTCAAGGACTGGGCTATCGAGTCGGTAATCCCTGGCATCCGATGCCCACTGCTTGCACTACAAGGCGAGCAAGATGAATATGGCAGCCTGCAACAAGTACTGCGCATCCGTGAATTCCTTTCTTCTGCGGAGGTCATCACACTTGCCAATTGCGGGCATTCCCCCCATCGTGACCGGGCGCTTGAGCTGATCGCTGCGGTGGCGTCATTCATTCAGCGTCAGCAGTAGGCCAGCATCAAGCCCGCATTACGCCAATATGAGGGCGGCTTCTGCTCAGCGCTCGGCAAATGCTGTCATTGCAATTCGGCGTGATGAAGCGGTCATCGTAATGGCGATCATGAGTGGCAATGATGAGCAGCGATGATTCTCGTACAATGCGCGCATCGCACGGACTTGATCAAACATGCAGCTCGACTCATTGAATAAACGCCTGGTACTTCAACTCGGCTACGCCGGGCTGATTCCTTTTTTCTTGATGACGCTAGGTGTGTGGACGGCTGAGACCACATGGATAGGCGATTTCGTCAAAGGACAACTCGCCTATGCGATGGTGATTTTGTCTTTCTTAGGGGGTGTTCATTGGGGTGTAGCGCTGCTGTCAAACACCCTGCCGGAGGATATCTCGCGCAGAGCCCTCGCCTGGGGCGTAACGCCCTCGCTGATTGCATGGTGCGCAACCTTGTTCAGCGGTTTTGGGTTTGCGGTGATGATGGCTGGCTTTATCGCAGCGCTACAAGTCGATAAGCAGCTTTATGCTGCCTACGGCATGCCGGATTGGCTAATACCGATGCGTAAACGCCTGACCACGGTGGTCGTGCTACTGCTATTACTGACCGTGATCGGCGCGAATTTCCGAGGTTGAGTCTTGAAACCGGCGAAGAATCCGGTCAGATATCGTCGTCGTCAGATTTTCTTGGCTTGCCGTCCACATCACTGATACGCATACGCTTGCGGCGGTCACCCATCAACTCGCGCAACTCGCGAATGCTCAGGTCCGTCACCTCATGCATGCGAATCAAAAGGGATGCGCCCACCGGTAAAGTACGGTGGCGAATTTTGCTGATCACAGGTGGCCGGACTTCAAGTGCGCGCGATAATGCCGCATCATTCTTCAAACCGAGCTTCTGGATCAACGCGTCGAGCAAACGATTCGGATCGTAGCCTTCTTGCGATACCAGAGGATGCTTTTCCATTACGTCTCCCCCCCTAGGAATTTTTGAGTCAACGGCCTCTGGTTTAATTTCTCGAACCATTGCCCCAGTGCAATTACTGTAATGCTAATTTATATGTCATCGCAACAACATTTTCAAGGGGTTCAAGGA
>JAIXQV010000091.1 GCA_027485535.1 Oxalobacteraceae bacterium
AGTCTTGCCGGTAGACGCCACCACGCGATAGCCACGTGCCGCAAGAATCGCTACCGCTACACTGCCCACACCACCAGAGGCACCGGTCACCAGCACCTCACCGTGTTCTGGCTTGACGCCATTTTCAGCGAGCGCCATGGCGCACAACATAGCCGTATAACCGGCAGTACCAATCGCCATTGCGGTACGCGATGTCATGCCATGCGGCAGTGGGATCAGCCAATCGCCCTTCAGTTTCGCGCGCTCGGCAAGACAACCCATATGCCCTTCGCCGACACCCCAACCATTCAACAGAAAATGATCGCCTGCTTTCCAATTCGCGTGTGATGAAGAGACCACCGTGCCAGCGCCATCAATACCCGGCACCATCGGCCACTTGCGCACAACCGGTGATTTACCGGTGATCGCCAACCCGTCTTTGTAGTTGATGGTGGAGTACTCGACTGCGACGGTAACGTCGCCTTCAGCGGGCAGCTGCGCATCATCGAGCTGGGTCAACTCGGCGCGGGTGGAACCGTCGTCGTTCTTGTTAAGCAGAATCGCGCGGAACATGGTTGGGTCTCCTTGAGTTAGCTATTCATTCGCCAGAAAACAAACACTGCAAAGCGCGGGAAACACAGATCATGATCGAGCGCGCATCACCGCCAGCAGCAAAGAATTGATCTAGCCGTGGCGCCGCCGGCGAAGCCAGTGCGGTTTGAATCAAGCGTGTTGGTGATGGTAGCGGAAGACTGCAGGGGTTTCGGCGCAGACCGCCGTCTGCGTCGATGAATGATTTTCAAGTGATTAGCCTTGACGCATCAGGGCGCCTTGACCTGTGCCAGCTTGTTTTCGAGGGTCTTGGTGTCGATAGCACCGGGGATGCGAGATCCATCAGCAAAAATAATCGTGGGCGTGCCGGTGACACGATATTTCTTGCCCATTTCGATAACTTTATCGATTGCTGCAGTGCTGCATGATTCTGCGGCTGCTGGCGCTGCTTTGCCCTCGATCATCCAATCATCCCAAGCTTTAGCGCGATCGGCGGTGCACCAGAGGTTTTTCACCTTCTTCAGCGAGTCATCACCGAGCACAGGGTACATGAAGGTATAAACGGTGAGGTCTTTCACCTCAACCAAGGACTTGCGAAAGCGTTTGCAATAGCCGCAATTCGGATCCTCGAACACTGCGATCACGCGCTTGCCGCTGCCTTTGACCGACTTTGCCGCCAGATCCAGCGGAAGATCCGAGAATTTAATCTTGTTCATCTCATCCAGCTTGGCCTGGGTGAGGTCTTTTGAAGTTTCGGTGTCGAACACATGCCCGATCAGCACAAATTTACCCTCAGCATCGGTGTAAACAAGCTCGTTGCCGACCTTCACTTCATACAGCCCGCCATAGGGCGTCTTGGTGACGGATTCCACGGGCTGTTCGTTACCGAGCCGCCCCTGCAGCAACTTCTTCAACTTGGCCTCGGTGGTTTGTGCGACCGCTGTTGCTGAGAACATGCAAAGCACTAAAACTAGCCATGGAAATCTGATTGTCTTGATCATCACTTGCCTTGAGCAGAAACGAGTTGAAAGAGGAAAGAGAGCAGTGTGCGATGCAGACACTAAGTGGCACGCTCAGTAGAGCGCTTAACAGAACGACCTAGTGCATGGGTTATCAGCTGACGTTTTAAAAACGGTAGTTTGCCGAGCGCGCTCATGCCGAGGTTACGTAAAACTTTCAAAGGCGCCAGCTCGGTATCAAAAAGTCTTTGCAAGCCATCGGTAGTGAGTTGCATTAGCAAGACTTCTTCTTTGCGATGACGCGCATAGCGGGCCAGCGTGCGTGCGTCACCACAATCGCTCGCTTGATCACGCTTGGCGACTGCATCCAGCAGGGCATCGATATCACCGAAGCCGAGGTTCATGCCTTGACCAGCAAGCGGGTGTACGACGTGCGCGGCGTCGCCAACCAAGGCGACACGGTTCGCCACCATGGCTCCGGCGCGGATGAGTCGCAAAGGAATCGCCTGCGGCGTTGTCGGCGGCAGCATAGTGAACGCGCCGAGCGTTTGCCCCGGCAACTGCGCCAAGCGTTGGCTGAGTTGTTCAGGGGGCTCTTGCAGTATGGTTTCAGCGAGCTTGTCCGGTGCCGACCACACCAGCGACACGCGTGACCCAGGCAGCGGGAGCAGCGCAACGATACCTGGCTCACCCAAGAACCACTGACTGGCGACACCATGGTTCGGCTTTTCGCAGCTGAAGTTCGCGACGATGGCGCGCTGGTTATAGGCACGATAGTCGATACCAATATCCGCCTGCGAGCGCACCCAGGAATGAGCGCCATCGGCGCCAATGACCAAGGATGTGCTTATCCGGGAGCCATCATCCAGTGTGACTACGGCGTGGTGGTCATCGGTATGCAATTGCGCCGCTGTGCCCACCGTGATGTGCAGGCCATTGGCAAACTTGAGCGCACTATCGAGCGCTCGGTTGAGGTTGTGGTCTTCCACAATCCATGCCAGGGCATCGGTGCGGGCGGCGTAGGCGTCGAAGCCGATATGCCCGGCCGAAGCGCCATCGCCGTGCACCGCCATTGCATCTACTGGCGCGATACGGGTTGCATCCATCGCCTCCCATACCCTCAGGGAGGAGAGCAAGCCGTGGGCGACATGATTGAGCGCGAATACGCGCTGATCCCACTGATCGGTTGAGGCTTGGTTTTGGACAAGCTGAGCAGGGGTCACCAAGCTGACCTGCAAGCCGGCGCGCGCCAGCGCGAGGGCGGCGGTTTTGCCGATGGCGCCGCCGCCAATGATGCAGATGTCAGGTTGTTTGAACATATTCGGGATTATATCCGTCGCCTGTTTGTCGGTTAGGGCGCCGCGCTCGCTATGCGGAGGTTGAATGTTTTGCTATACTCGCCGACCTTGGCCTGGTAGCTCAGTCGGTAGAGCAGAGGATTGAAAATCCTTGTGTCGGTGGTTCGATTCCGCCCCGGGCCACCAAGTAAGCAAAGCCCTCGTTAGCGATGACGGGGGCTTTTTTCTTTTCTAAGCCCGCATGCTCGTATTGCTTTGCTTTAGCTGATTTCTGCGTTCCGAAAACATACTAAATGAATATCAACTCTGGTTTCAGCCAGAGAGTGGTGATTTATCATCCCGACTTACCTTGGCCCCCAGTCCAGCCGCAGGAATCGAGAGACGAATGCTTGAGCGGTTTGGTGATGAGTTGGCAAAGGCAACGTCCATCGTTTGTACCGGTTTGGATCAAAGCTTCTTATTCATACCCATAAGGTTGGTGAGGAGATTCTTGTGCTGGAGGAGATATTCAGTGATGA
>JAIXQV010000178.1 GCA_027485535.1 Oxalobacteraceae bacterium
TCAGTCACCAGACGTTCTGCACTTGCCAAGTCGCACGGCACAAAGCGACACCACGACGGTGGCAAGCCAGCTTGAATCAGCAGATCAACAAAGGTCTTGCAGCTGAGCGGCGTATCGTCAGCGGGTTTGACCAGCACCGGGCAACCCACCGCAACAGCAGGCGCGACCTGATGCACGATCAGATTGAGTGGATGATTAAACGCTGATACCGCCACCACCACGCCAATCGGCTCGCGCGTGGTAAATGCCAGCCTGCCAGCGGCGGCAGGCGTTAAACCCATCGGCACCTCACTGCCCACCAGATGGCCAAGCTCTTTAATGCAAAGCTCAACGCCGTCAATCGCACGCGCCACCTCGACCCTGGCATCGATCAAGGGCTTACCGCCTTCATCGGCGATCTGATGCGCAAGTTCTGCAGCGCGTTCGCTCATCAGCTTGGCGCAGGTTTTTAGAATCGCGATGCGCTGATGAACCGGCAGCCATTGGCTGCGATCACGGCTGAGACGATGGGCATCTTCTAGCCAGCTGTCGATGCTGTTCCATGGCACCAGATCGATACTGCCGATCGCTTTTTGATCGAAGGGATTAACGACTTCAAGTGTGCTCATGATGACCTTGAATTGATTAGATTAATTAGTGTCGCGCTTGCAGCGCATGGTTTTTACGTAAATCCTCGATCAATAGCTTGCGGTTCATGGAGTAATCCACCGGGCAATCAATCAGATGCACGCCGCCATCGGCAAAGGCTTTTGCCACCACGGTCTTGAACTCGGCCGCAGAGTGTATGCGGTGACCATGCGCGCCATAGCTCTTGGCGTATGCCACAAAATCCGGATTGCCAAACTCCAGCCCCCAATCCGGCATACCGGCACCGGCTTGCTTCCAGCGGATCATGCCGTACGAGCCATCGTTTAGCACCAGCACCACCAGATTTAGTTTCAGTCGCACGGCAGTTTCTAGCTCTTGGCTATTCATCATGAAACCACCATCGCCGCAAATTGCCATCACATGCGACTCGGGGTGCAGCATGGCGGCCATCATCGCTGATGGTAAGCCGGCGCCCATCGTGGCGAGTGCGTTATCCAGCAAAATCGTATTCGGTTGATGCGCGCGGTAGTTACGCGCAAACCAGATTTTATAAACACCATTGTCGAGCGCGATGATGTCGTGGTCGCGCATGACTGTACGAATATCCTTCACCAGTCGCTGCGGCAGCATCGGGCAGCGATCATCATCTTCTGCCTCGGCGATACGCTGCTCCACATTAGCCTTCACTTGTTGGAACAGGCTCAGATCAAGCGATACCTTGCCTTCGAGCATACGCGTCAGATGGCTTATCGATAGTGCCAGATCACCCACCACCTCTACCTGCGGGAAGTAGACCTGATCAACCTGTGCCGCGCGATAGTTCACATGCACCACGGTTTGACCCGAGGGCTCCATGAAGAAGGGCGGTTTCTCGACCACGTCATGACCGATGTTGATGATCAAATCGGCTTGGTGAATATAGGCGTGCAGATAATCATCATCCGACAGCGCTGCGGTACCGAGATAGAGCGGTGACGATTCATCCACCACGCCTTTACCCATTTGCGTCGTAAAAAACGGAATCTGCAGCTGATGCACGAAGGCATGAATCGCCTCACGCGCATGCTTGCGATTGGCACCTGCACCAACCAACACCAGCGGATGCTTGGCCTTGACGATCAGATCAGCGACCGTCTGTAGCACGGCATCTGAGGCTTCGGCGTAATAGCGCGGATGCGGTGGAATCGGATGCGCGTCGCAAAGCTCTGCGGCAATGTCTTCGGGGAGTTCGAGCAACACCGCACCCGGGCGCTCTTCTTCAGCAATACGAAATGCCTCGCGTACTAGCGCGGGAATCGTATTGCCGTTGACGATCTGGCGCGCCATTTTGCAGATTGGCTTGAACAGCTGAACGATATCGACAATTTGGAACTGTCCCTGCTTGGATTTTTTGATCGGCTTTTGCCCGGTGATCATGATCATCGGGAACGCGCCAAGATGGGCATACGCCGCAGGCGTAGCAAAGTTTGTGGCACCGGGCCCCAGCGTTGCCATGCATACGCCGGCTTTGCCGGTGAGTCGTCCGTAGGTGGCTGCCATGAAGGCCGCACCTTGCTCATGGCGCGTCAGGATTAGACGGATTTTGCTGGATGTGCGCAGCGCATCGAGCAAGTCGAGGTTCTCCTCGCCGGGCACCGCAAACACATACTCAACGCCTTCATTTTCCAGCGCCTCGACGAATAACTCCGATGCCTTGCGCTCGTGCGCGTGTTCACTCGATGCCGTTGTCATGCTCCGTTGCCTCCCAGGTCAGGGCGCGCGGCGATGCCTGCGCCAGATGATTATTGTTGTAAGACCAATGGACCGGCAGCGCCGGCACTGGCGGATCCTGCCTGACTGTATTCGAAGACTTGGCGCGGGGCAACCTCGGGCTTCGGGTCTATTGCCGTTCTGGCCGACATGCGGCCGGGCCGAGCGGCTTATGGCCAAACGCCACTATTAACAAAAAATAACTTGAAAAACCGTAAAAAAATGTCGAAAATCGGCTTCAAATTTTAATTTAGCGAAAAATGCTGGTCGAGTTCAAAGTTGCCAATTTTCGATCGATACGGGAAGAGCAGTGCTTGAGCTTCACTGCGTCTAAGGACAGCGTTCACGCGGGCTCGAACTGTATCGAAACGCAGGCCCACGGAGCCAAGCATTTGCTGCGCTCGACGGTAACTTACGGCGCGAATGCCAGCGGCAAGAGCAATCTGATCCTTGCATTGATGACGATGCAGCGACTCGTCATCAACTCAACCCATCTGCTTGCTCCGCAATTCCGCGAGCAATTCACGCCATTCTTGTTGGACGCTGAATCACCGGACCGGCCGACACGTTTCGAGGTGACTCTGGTAATCGGTGATTGCCGGTATCAATACGGTTTTAGTTTTGATGGAAACCGTATCCATAGTGAATGGCTATTGGTATACCGACTTGCAAAAGCACAGCGCTGGTTTGAGTATCACTACAACACCGAAACTGGCGGAACCGACTGGCAACCATTTTCAGTACATTTCAAAGGCGAGCGGAAAGGGCAGCGTGAGCTTTGGAAAGCGAATACGGGTAATCGGTCCTTGTTTCTCACCCAAGCGGCGCAATCCAATAGCTTGCAACTTCAACCCTTGTTCCACTGGTTTGCCAACTCGCTGGCGATCTTCCCGGCACAAGCAGTATTCAATTTGATACCAGCCTCACAGCGTTTGGATGATCCTCATTACAAACAGTGGGTACTGCGCTTATTGAACGCGGCCGACATTCACATCAGTGACATTCGGGTTGAAAAACGAAAGTCTGGTCATCTTGAATTTAGGGTGGATCTGCCAACAATCCCCGAAGTGCAAGACTCGGATAGCGAGCTACCTGTCATACAGTTTCGTCACGATTCTGCCAATGGTAGGCAACAATGGTTTGATGCCCGCTTCGAGTCTTTTGGCACATTACGTCTGCTAGGTTATGCAACTCCCTTGTTGGACGCACTTGAGAATGGCAAGCTAATCGTGGTCGACGAGTTCGACACCAGCCTCCATCCTCTTCTCACGCGATTCATCTTGAAAATCTTGCATAGTCCCCAGTTGTCCAGCAAAGGTGCTCAGATGTGGATTACCACACACGACACCTCACTGCTAGATCCCTATCTTTTGCGTCGCGATCAGATTTGGTTCGTCGAAAAAAACAAGCAGCAATGTACGGAGCTTTACGCGCTGCTGGAGTTCAGTCCTCGCAAGAATGAAGCAATTGAGCGGGGTTACCTGCAGGGCCGCTACGGAGCCATACCCTTCCTCAATGAATTTCAGTTCTGACCCGCAGCGATGCGAACTAATCGCGCCAAGTCTGGCTTGCTTGCGATTGAGCGAGCCAGAGTAGATCGGAAAAAATCAGGACGCCGAGAGAAAGGATCAGCGCTGATTGTTTGTGAGGGTGAATTTACGGAGCCGTACTATTTGAAAGGCTTGTTGGCCCACCTCGATATAAACAGTGCCAGCGTCGAAGTTATCGCGGGGCAAACACGCAGTAATGCCGTCGCTGTCGTCAAACGCGCTCGAGACCGCTTTCAACAGGCGCCCCGAGATCGTGTATTTGTGGTGATCGATGGTGAGCAGGCTGATTTGTCGCGCGCACTACATCTTTGCAAAACGCCTTTGCAGCGAGCCAATACCAGGCGGGGTCAGCTAGAGATTTGCATCGAGCCGATCATCAGTGCGCCATGCTTCGAGGTGTGGCTGCTACTGCACTTTCGCTATTGCGACCAGCCCTTCATTGCCTATGCTGATGTGCTGCCAGCTTTACAGGTTCACCTAAACGACTATGCGAAGAAAGATCCTTATATCTTTATCAAGACGGGTAGCGGCGAGGGGCTGAAGCGAGCTATGACCAACGCCTCTCGTCTAAGAGCATCCGAGTTGCAAACTGGCGGCAGAATCCCAGCGACTGACATGGATATCTTGGTCAAGTCGCTACGGACGATCAGTCCTGAGTTTTGACTGGCGTTGAGCTCTCAGCCCCCTCTGCCTTCGGCATACTCTGCGGCGCAGGCTCGACGATGGCTGGCGGTTCAGCCGCCGGTACTGCAGGCGCGGTCAACATTCCCAGCGGTGAGACCCCGATCCAGCGCACATGTAGCACCATGAGGAACACCGCCCACAGCACGGTGCCGATGACCAGCGTCAGCCCAGTACGTGCGGCCGTACCCACAGCGTAGGTCGTGCCGTTGACGCGATCGCGCCGACGCGAACTCACAAAGCTGGCCACGGCCCAGATCAGGAAACTGCCGAACAGCAGCACATCCGCCAAATTGCCATTCGCCAGCAAATGCGCGAACGCCCATGTTTTGACACCCGCCACCATCGGATGGCCCACTTTGGCTTTGATGCTGTTACCGGGCACATAGGCAGCGGCGATCAGTACGAAGGCAATCAGCGTCAGCGGGATTGCCAGGTAATAAGTCCACAGTGGCGGGGTCCAGAGCGGCAGATGGTAGGCGTGGGCCTGACCATAGCCGATCACGATCAGGACGAAGCCAGCAATCGAGGCGACTGTAATCAGACCTTTCCAGCCCATGTCGCCGATACGGGTAATCGTTTGGGTGCGCAGCTGATCCGACAAAATGCGAACGGAATGTGCGCCCAGGAAAAGCACCAAGCCAATGATGAGCAGGGCCATCGTGATTTCTCCGTACAATGCAATGCCCGGAGTTTAACCGAGAATAAAACCAAACCGGAGAGCATCCCATGCCAGCCGCTAACCGAAACCGCCAGATTTTTGCCGCCGTCATTGGCAATGCGCTGGAGTGGTACGACTTCGTCATTTACGGTTTCATGACCGTGATTATCTCGCGCCTGTTTTTCCCGGCGGAGAGTGAATACGCCTCACTATTGATCGCGATGGCGACTTTTGGCGTCGGCTTCTTCATGCGTCCAGTGGGTGGGGTGTTGATTGGCCTGTACGCCGATCGTCGTGGCCGTAAGGCAGCGCTGCAACTCATCATTTTATTGATGACCATCGCAACTGCGATGATTGCATTCGCGCCAACCTATGCCGCCATCGGCATAGCGGCACCCGCCATCATGGTATTGGCGCGCTTGCTGCAAGGCGCGGCAACCGGTGGTGAGTTTGCGAGTGCCACCGCATTTTTAATTGAAAGCGCTCCGCCAGAACGTCGCGGCTTTTTTGGTTCGCTACAAATGGTGGGTCAGAGTATCGCGGCACTTACCGGCGCAACGGCGGGCATGTTGGTCACGCAAGGATTGACCCCCGAGCAAATTGATGACTGGGGATGGCGCTTGCCATTTCTGTTCGGTCTATTGATTGGGCCGGTCGGCTTGTGGATGCGTCGGCATCTATCTGAAACCGAAGAGTTTGTCGCTGCCTCACAAGACGACACTCAGCACCTGGGTCTGATGGCGGTGCTGCGCGAGCACTATCGTGATGTACTGGTGTGCTTCGGCTTGGTCGTATCAACCACCATCATGTTTTATGTGGTGCTGATTTATATGCCCACCTATGCCAAGACCCAGCTGAATATCCCGCTCAAAGACGCCTTCACCGCGCAGGTGGCCGGGCTGATTTTTCTGACAGTACTGATACCCTTGTTTGGCATATTGTCTGACCGCATCGGTCGGCGTGCGGTGTTGATGTTGGCAGCGCTGCTGTATCTGGTGCTCACTTACCCAATGATGGCGTGGATGCTGGCCGAGCCATCACTGATACGGCTGGCTGTCATGCAAGTGGCACTGTGTAGTGCGATTGCGGTTGGTTTTGGTGCGATCTCTACTGCACTTGCAGAACAGTTCCCGGTACGGCAGCGATCCACCGGGCTGGCTTTAGCGTACAACATGGCGGTGATGA
>JAIXQV010000215.1 GCA_027485535.1 Oxalobacteraceae bacterium
ACTACCGGTTTGATGAATCCGAAGCAAGCCGCCACGATTGAAAAGGCAACGCGTAAAGAATTCCCAAATGGGATCGCAGCCTATGGTACGGATGCGCTGCGCTTTACGATGGCAAGCTACGCGTCGCTCGGTCGAAATATCAACTTTGATCTTAGCCGGTGTGAGGGCTACCGTAATTTCTGCAACAAGCTATGGAATGCGACGCGCTTTGTGTTGATGAACACCGAGGGCAAGGATTGCGGCTTGGAAGAACACGGCGCAGAAGCCTGCGCGACCGGCAGCTATCTGGATTTTTCACAGGCAGACCGCTGGATTGTGTCGCTGCTACAGCGCACTGAGGCAGAAGTCGAAAAGGGTTTCGGCGAGTATCGCTTCGATAACATCGCATCGGCGATTTATAAATTCATTTGGGATGAGTACTGCGATTGGTATCTCGAGGTCGCCAAGGTACAGATTCAAACAGGTACCGAGGCGCAGCAACGCGCGACGCGACGAACGCTGTTACGTGTGCTCGAGACGGTGCTGCGCTTAGCGCATCCGATTACGCCTTTTATTACCGAGCAGTTGTGGCAGACCGTCGCGCCGCTATCAGGCCGCAAGCTGAACCCGAGCGGCGATTCGATTATGGTGCAGGCCTACCCTGAGCCGAACCTGAAGAAGCTCGACGAAAAAGCCGAAGGCTGGATGGAAGCCCTGAAATCACTGACCGATGCCTGCCGCAACTTGCGCGGCGAGATGCAGCTTTCGCCGGCACAAAAAGTCCCCTTGATTCTTGAAGGCGCAGAAAGTAATAACTTGGAAAGCTTTGCGCCTTACCTGCAAGCGCTGTGTAAACTCTCTGAGGTTCAGATCGTTGCCGAGTTACCTGCGTCACCGGCACCGGTGTCGGTGGTCGGCACGACTCGACTGATGCTGAAGGTCGAGATTGATATTGCCGCGGAACGCGAGCGGCTTGGCAAAGAAGTAGCGCGCCTGGAGAATGAAATTCAAAAGGCAAACGCCAAGCTGGGCAATGAAAGTTTCACCGCTCGCGCGCCTGCGGCCGTGGTGGCACAAGAAAAAGAGCGACTTGAGAATTTCTCAGCAACGCTGCAGAAGGTGCAGCAGCAACTCGCACAGTTAAAATAACGCTAACGAGAGGAGACATCGCATGATTAAATCCATTTCTTTTTTTATGCTGCTGTTAGGCGCTCTGTTGACCGCGCAAGCATCCGAGTCTCCGGTGGGTTTGTGGCGCACGATTGACGACAAAACCGGCAAAGAGAAATCATTGGTCCGCATCGTCGAAGCGAATGGCGAATTGCGCGCAACGATTGAAAAACTCTATCGCGAGCCAAACGAGGAGCTGAATCCTAACTGCGATAAATGCCCGGGCGATCGCAAGAACAAGCCGGTGCTTGGCATGACCATCATGACGGGACTTAAAAAAGCAGGAAGCGAGTACGATGGTGGCGAGATTCTTGACCCCGCTAACGGCAAGATTTACCGCTGCAAAATGTGGACTGCCGAGGGAGGAAAGAAGCTCAATGTGCGGGGCTTCATCGGGGTATCACTGCTAGGAAGAACGCAAGTCTGGGTCAGGGAAGAATAAGACGCGTGATGCTTTTCTAGGGTGATAAAACAGCACGGCGTACTACGACTGCCACAAATCACCATTTGGGCTTGTCCGCGGCGCTGTGACACCGAAATGCTGGTAAGCCGACGGCGTTGCAATACGTCCGCGCGGCGTACGTTGCAAATAACCTTGCTGTATCAGGTACGGTTCTAGTACGTCTTCGATCGTATCGCGCTCTTCACCAATCGCTGCAGCGAGGTTATCTAGCCCAACCGGTCCACCGCTGAACTTGAACAAGACCGCTTCCAATAACTTGCGGTCCATCAGGTCAAATCCGACCGGATCAACATCGAGCATCTTGAGCGCGGCGTCGGCAATCTCGCGCGTGATTCGCCCCTCACCTTTTACCTCGGCGTAGTCGCGGACCCGCCGCAGCAAGCGGTTCGCAATACGCGGGGTACCGCGACTACGGCGCGCGATTTCTAGCGCTCCCTGATCCACAATCATGGCGTTGAGCAGGGAAGCGCTACGTGTGACGATGCGCGCAAGCTCTTCCGGCGTATAGAACTCAAGCCGCGCCACAATGCCGAAACGGTCGCGCAGCGGATTGGTGAGCATGCCGGCGCGGGTGGTTGCGCCAACCAGCGTGAATGGTTGCAAATCGAGTCTTACCGATCGTGCTGCAGGGCCTTCACCAATCATGATATCGATCTGGTAATCCTCGAGTGCGGGGTAGAGAATTTCTTCGACGATCGGCGACATGCGATGAATCTCATCGATGAATAGCACATCGTTCTTTTCCAGATTAGTCAGAAGCGCCGCTAAATCCCCCGGCCGCTCTAGTACCGGGCCAGATGTTTGGCGCAAGTTAACGCCCATCTCACGCGCGATGATGTGTGCCAGTGTGGTCTTGCCCAGACCGGGCGGACCAAACAGCAGCGTGTGATCCAGTGCCTCGCTGCGTTTTCTGGCGGCGGCAATAAAAATCTCTAACTGCTCGCGGGCCTTGGTCTGCCCGATGTATTCATCGAGATTGTGTGGCCGCAGCGCGCGCTCAATCGCCTCTTCATTGGGCGATACCGGGGCTGCGTCGATCACACGGCGCTCGTTGAAGTTGTCGGTCTGAATGCTCATCGCTGCATTGTAGCCGTGCAGGTCGATTTCATGCCTTGGATAAGGCCTTTAGCGCCTGGCGTATGCCATCGGAGACGGTACTTCCGGCGGGTACTTGTTTAATTGCCAGCAGCGCTTCTTTCTCTGAGTAACCGAGCGCCAGCAGCGCACTCAGAACATCGTTGCTGCTCTCGCCCTCGGTGCCGGGGGTGGTGCTTAGTTCAGCGCCGAGTTTGCCTTTCAGTTCAAGCAGCAAACGCTCAGCCGTTTTTTTGCCTATGCCGGGGATGCGCGTTAAGCGCCCGACCTCTTGCAGCGTGACCGCCTGCGCCAAGTCATTGACCGACATGCCCGATAAAATCGCCAAGGCGGTTCTCGCACCGATGCCGCTAATCTTGATCAGCTCGCGAAAAAGCTCGCGCTCTTGTGTCGTACCAAAACCATACAACAGCTGCGCATCTTCCCGCACCACCATATGCGTCAACAGCGTGACGCGCTCGCCGGTGGCGGGTAAGTTGTAGAAAGTACTCATCGGCACACCGACTTCATAGCCGACGCCATTGCACTCCACGATAAGTTGCGCGGGATTTTTGTCGAGCAAAAGGCCAGATAAACGACCGATCATTGAAACACCCAAGAAAATTTTTTTAGATGATAACGCCTTGGCGTGTCCGCAGCCTTATCGACCTTGTGGCGTGACCTTGTTTATCGCTTTTCCAACTCGACGCTTAACCAACCAGCCGACCGCCGCGCACGCGCAAACCACGTCGCGCCAACTCAGGCGCGGCCGCGCCCAGCGCTGCGCGTCCTGCACCAGCATGCGCATGACAAATCGCGATACCGAGCGCATCTGCCGCGTCGGTCCCGGGCAAGGCATCGAGTTTCAGTAATCGCTGCACCATCGCCTGTACTTGGGCCTTTTGCGCCTTACCGTGACCAGCAACTGATTTCTTCATTTGCAAGGCGGTGTATTCCGCAACCGGCAGATTTGCACCCACCAAACCGCAGATGGCGGCGCCGCGCGCCTGACCCAATAGGAGCGTGGACTGTGGGTTCACATTCGAGAAAACAATCTCGATCGCCGCGCACTCGGGCTGGTACGTCTGTACCAGCTGACTGACGCCCTCAAGAATGACTTTCAGTCTGGACGGTAAATCGCCATCCGGTATCTGGATGGTGCCAGAGGCGACATAGGACAGGCGCGCGCCGACTTGATGAATCACCCCGAAACCGGTGACGCGCAGCCCAGGGTCGATACCAAGGATTTTCATGCGCGGATTATGACAGTAGCGCGAAGCAGCGGTGGCGGGAGCCAGGCACTGCCAGCGCCACCAACAGCGCCAGCGACATTTTGGTTGAGGGTTTCAGTGTCGGAAGTGGCGTGTCCCGGTGTATGCCATGACAACACCCTGCTCGTCGGCAGCATCGATCACTTCCTGATCACGCATAGACCCACCCGGCTGGATAACGCAATTCGCGCCTGCAGCAACCACCACATCCAGACCATCGCGGAAGGGGAAGAAAGCATCAGATGCCACCACAGAACCGGCTAATGACAAGCCCGCATTTTGGGCTTTGATGGAAGCGATACGTGCAGAATCAATACGGCTCATCTGCCCCGCACCCACACCGAGTGTCATGCCATCACCACAAAAAACAATGGCATTCGATTTGACGAACTTGGCGACGCACCAGGCAAACATCATGTCGTGAAGCTGCGCAGGTGTTGGCTGTTTTTTGCTGACGATCGTTAGTTCATTAGCTTGTACATTTTTCGCATCCGCCGATTGCAGCAGCAGACCACCACCGACGCGCTTGAGATCGAAGGTGTTTACTGCCCGCCCGAGCGGTATCTCCAGCAAACGCACATTCTGCTTGCTCTCAAACACCTTGCGCGCCGCATCACTGAAAGAAGGCGCAATCAAGACTTCGACAAACTGCTGCGCCACGGCTTCTGCAGCTTTACCATCCAGCGCACAGTTGAAAGCGATGATGCCGCCAAATGCCGAGGTGGGATCGGTTTTGAATGCCTTGCTATACGCCTCATGGGCATCGACACCCACCGCAACACCACAGGGGTTGGCGTGCTTGACGATCACACAGGCGGGCGCATCCAAGGTCTTGACGCATTCCCAAGCCGCATCGGCATCGGCAATATTGTTGTACGAGAGTTCCTTGCCCTGATGCTGACGGTAGTTGGCAAGCGCACCTTCAACCGTAGTTACATCACGATAGAACGCCGCAGATTGATGCGGGTTCTCGCCATAGCGCATGTCTTGCAGTTTGACGAACTGCAGGTTGAGTATGGCGGGATAAGTCGCTCGCGATTGATGTTGCCGATCCGGCCCCAGCGCACTCAGGTAATTGGTGATAGCACCATCGTATTGCGCGGTGTGTGCAAATACCTTGATCGCTAAATCAAAGCGGGTATCGAAACTGACTTCACCTGTATTCGCCTGCATCTCTGCGAGCACGCGCTGATAATCGGAGGGGTCGCAAATCACGACGACATCTTTATGATTTTTAGCCGAAGAGCGCAGCATGGCCGGGCCGCCGATATCGATATTCTCGATCGCGTCTTCCAGTTGGCAATTGTCTTTGGCGACCGTCTGCTGGAAGGGGTACAAATTCACGACCACCATGTCGATGGTCGGAATATCGTGCTGCGACAGCGCTTCCATATGCTGCGGCAGATCGCGCCGCGCCAAGATACCGCCATGAACTTTCGGGTGCAGGGTTTTGACACGGCCATCCAGCATTTCCGGGAAGCCGGTGTAATCCGCCACCTCGGTCACCGCTAAGCCATGCTGTGCCAGCAATTTCGCGGTACCGCCAGTCGATAGCAATTTGACGTTCATCGCCGCTAATGCATGGGCGAATTCAAGCACGCCGGTCTTGTCCGACACTGAAATCAGCGCTTGTTTGATCATGATTGGAAAAAGAAGAAAGACAGGGGCTCAGAGCAGGCCATGCTGCTGGAGCTTTTTACGTAGCGTATTTCGATTAATGCCCAGCATATCGGCAGCGTGCGACTGATTGCCCTCAGCCCGTGCCATCACGACTTCCAGCATGGGTCGTTCTACCGTCAGGACCACCATATCGTAGACGTTATGGGGTTCCTGTTCACCCAGGTCGCGAAAATACTTCTCAAGGCTTTTGCGAACGACGTCCTGGATGTGGTCTTTACTCATGTTATGTCGCAGTACGGAGAGGTGTTGCTAGGCGGCTAACGGCTCTGCAGCGGGCGCATATTGTAACCGGTCACCCAAGGCCAACTGCGATTCGAAGAATGCGTCGACGGCCGCGAGTTGCGTGGCGCAATCATCGATACGGTTCATCTGCTGACGAAACTGTTCTCCTCCGTGCAGATCACGCACATACCAAGCAATATGCTTACGCGCGGTGCGCACGCCGAGGTAGTCGCCATAAAATGCGTAGTGCGCCCTCAGATGTTGCGCCATGCGCTCGCGAACTTCGCTGATGGTGGGCGCCGCCAGCATCGTGCCGGTGCGCAAGTAGTGGTCGATCTCCCGGAAAATCCAGGGCCGGCCCTGCGCAGCGCGGCCGATCATCACGGCATCTGCACCGGTGTAGTGCAACACATGCGCTGCCTTCTGCGGGCTATCGATATCACCGTTGGCGACCACCGGAATACCGACCGCAGCTTTCACGGCTGCGATGGTGTCGTACTCAGCATCACCTTTATAGCCATCGGCACGGGTGCGACCATGCAGGGTCAGCATGGCAATGCCGCTGTCCTCGGCAATGCGGGCAATCGTTAAGGCGTTTTTGTGGTCTCTATCCCAGCCGGTTCGGAATTTCAGGGTGACGGGAACGTCGACTGCCGCCACCACCGCTTGCAGCAACGATGTCACTAAGGGCTCATCGCGCAACAATGCCGAGCCGCACCAGCGGTTGCAGACCTTCTTCACCGGGCAGCCCATGTTGATATCGATGATCTGCGCACCACGGCCGACATTGAAGCGCGCTGCCTCGGCGAGTAATTGCGGATCAGCACCGGCGATCTGAACCGCTTTGGGTTCCATCTCACCGTCGTGATTGATACGTCGTGTGGACTTATCGGTAGCCCACAGTCGCGGGTTCGACGCGGCCATTTCAGAAACCGCATAACCGGCACCCATCTCCTTGCACAGCTGACGAAACGGTCGATCAGTTACACCGGCCATGGGCGCGACGAATACATTATTGCGCAGCTGATAGGGGCCGATTTGCATGATGATCAGTGAGCGGGTGCCACGTGCAGCCAGAAAGTGACCGGACCATCATTCACCAGCGCGACTTTCATATCAGCACCAAAGCGACCTGTCTCAACTTGTGGATGCGCTTGACGCGCACTTTGCACGGTGTAGTCAAACAACTCATTTGCGATTGCTGGTGGCGCGGCCGGGGTGAATGAGGGGCGCGTGCCGGATCGTGTGTCAGCAGCAAGCGTGAACTGAGGCACAAGCAACAAGCCGCCCTGTACTTGCGCCAGATTCAGATTCATCTTGCCCTCGGCATCACTAAACACGCGAATGCCCAGTAGTTTAGTGAGCAGGGCGTCGGCTTCTTTGCGGGTATCACCACGCTCGGCGCATAGCAGCACTAGTAAGCCTTGATCGATATGGCCCACGACCGTGCCATCGACCCGCACACTCGCCTCGGACACACGTTGCA
>JAIXQV010000256.1 GCA_027485535.1 Oxalobacteraceae bacterium
CACCATTTGCTCTGCCCAGCGCTGAATATTTTTTAAATGACAACCAATCGCCCGAATTCTCTGCCATTCAGCGTGGACGCCGAGTTGAGCTTGCGCATTGGGGAGGATGCGCTGGCCAACAAAAAACGCATCGAGCTGCTGCGTCAGATTGGGCTCACCGAGAACCTCACCAAAGCCGCCAAGATCGCGGGCTATAGCTATAAAGGTGCTTGGGACACGATCGAGCAAATGACACAGCTGACAGGCGATCGTCTGCTCGAACGCCACGCCGGCGGCAAAGGCGGCGGGCGCACGTGTCTGACTGAGCGTGGCAAGCAGCTACTCAAGAACTTCGATCTGATCAGTGCAGAGCATGCGCGTTTTGTGCAGCGGCTGAATCGGCTCGCCAATGGTCTGGAAGCGGATTACGCGCTACTCACCGACATCGCAATGAAGACCAGCGCACGCAATCAACTTGGCGCCATCATCGTGTCTATGCTGCAAGGCCCGGTTAATGATGAGGTCGTGCTGATGATTAACGATAAGCTGAAGCTGACCTCATCCATCACACATGAAAGCTGTCGTGAGCTGAAGCTTGAGATTGGTGCAAAAGTCTTTGCACTGATTAAAGCGTCTGCTATTGAGATTGCGCTGAATGAGCCATCGACTGCCACACGCATCAATCATTTTCAGGGTGTGATCGTCGCACTGATCCGTGGCGAACAAGCGTCAGAGCTACAGATTATGATTGATGAAGGTAGTCGACTGATTGTTACTGTCAACAATGCCGTGATAGACGACATGCAGTTAAGAACATCAATGCGCGTCCATTGCCGGATAGATCCATCTAACGTGATTCTTGCGGTTGCTGCTTGATCTGAATGCTGCGCATGATCAGCCATGTATATCGATCGACATCAGCAATAATGCTCACGATGAACAGATAAGTTGATGCTTGTTTACGCGCCTTGAGCGATCGCACCAAAGAACGCGTTCAAAAAAATTTACCAAAAGATTTGCTCTAGTATCGCCTGCATCGTTCCGCTGGGATGCGGTTATTCAGATGAAGGGGAGCTCCATGCAAATAGTGCAGAAGTCAAGCAATGAGGTGATTGAACATCGGGGTGTTGCCGAGGTCGGTCGCTACTCGCGAATGGCCGACAACTTTCCTCGGCTATGGTCGAATGTGGAGCAGGTCTATCAAATTCTTCGAATCGAAGCCGATGACTCGCTGAGTACCGACGCCTACCGCTTCCAGCACATAAAGTCGCGATCAGGTGCGCGTGTATACACCGGTGGCGATCGTTGCGACGCGATCTTCATCGTGTACGCAGGTTTCCTCAAGACCTCTTGGATTGATAAATACGGTAACGAAAAGATCCTCGACTTTCCGATGAAGGGCGATCTGATTGGTTTCGATGGTATCGAATCGAAGGCGTTCAAGAACACGCTGGTTGCTTTGTCAGATATCGAATTGATTGTCGTACCTATTGAGTTCTTTAACGCCAACGGTAGCAAGGCGCATGGCTTCCGACGTCGCTTGATGGAATTGATGAGTCAGGCACTAGTGAGTGGCCAGAAAGTTGGCTACATGATGGGTACATTACCCGCTGAGGCTCGTGTCGCTAAATTTTTGCTATCGATCTCACAAAAATTTCGCGGTATGGGTTTTTCTGACAAGTCTTTTCATCTTCGTATGACGCGTGAGGACATTGGCAGTTACCTAGGATTGACCTTGGAAACCGTCAGCCGCACGCTATCGGGCTTCGCGCGCTGCGGCTTCATTAGGGTGGATCAAAAGTACATAGAGATCGTCGATCCGGACGGCTTGAAGATGTTACGGCGGTTACCGGCGCTCAAGCGCTAAGTGTCTATGTCGTAAGGCCGCTAACGGCTTTGGTAGGCTTTGCCGCACGTCTTGTACTGTCTGCGGTACCGCCGCCCAGCTATCGACCTACCGACACAGCTTCAAAGTCTTTGGGGGAATCCTCGGCTTCGGCTTTAGAATAGGGGGAGTCGTTGTGCCCCCTATTAATGGAGTCTGTCCATGTCCGAGGAAGCCAAGATTTTTCGAGGAGACCATGCCCCCGAGTCGGGGGCCGTCGACCCTGCGCGCCGTGTGCGTCCTAAGTCTCCCGCGCAGCCGGCACCCTCAGCCATTACGCCAGTTGTCGAGCCGGCGGTCGCTACCGTAGCCCCTGCTGCACCAGTCGCGCCTGCTGTGCCGGTCGCTGCTAAGCCAGCATCCGCACCCGAGCCCGAGCTAAACTTTCATCTCGATGAGTCTCAACTCTGGCACTCATCCGAGGCGGTAAAAAAACGTATCAGCGACATGGCCGCAGTGGCACATCAAACCGCGCATTTACTGGATGAGCAAGCGGAAGAGGCTGATCGCATCGCGAAGCAGCTGAAATCGCTCTGATTGTGCTGCGTCGCTCATAACAAAACAAATTCTGGATAGGACCCTTCGCTCATGACCACGATGGATGTGAAACACATTGCCCGCTTTCTAGGCGCAATGTCGATCGAGGAGCGCGTGCAGATCGTCTCGGTCCTGCTGGAGGCGGGTAAAGAGGGTATGGCGATGTTGGACATCGCTGCGCGCACCGAATTAGGTGCTTCTGCAGTCTTCAAACAGCTGGAGGCTTTGGCGGGGCTGGAGCTGATCTTTGTGAAATCGGTCGATGGCACCAAGGTCTATGTCGCCAACACATTGCTGCTCGATGAGCTCTTTGCGTTGATGTATGAACGCTACGGCCCATCTATCCATGCCCGCCTTGAGCAGCAGGCGCTGGAAGCCCTGGAGAACCAGTCGGATCAGACAGAGTCGTAAGCGTCGCTCACAAAGGGTCGCTCACAAAGGGTCGCTCACAAAGGGTCGCTCATCAATGAACGCCAGGAAATTGCTTCTGGCTATGTTGATGGCACCTTGTTTTTATGCTCCAAAAAAGTTAACGGCACTCACTGTCGAATTTTTCTACCGCGCGTCTTAGCCGGATTTTTGCTTTCGTTGCTTTATCTAGCGTTGACTCGCGCACGTCTTCTTCCCGCCACTTGACTTGCAAGGCCAGCGAGCGGCATTTGCGCTCACGTGCTGCTGCGCCACGGGCTGTCAGATCACGAATCTGCTGATCCTGCCGCTCGCGTTGCTCGCGCAGCTTCTGCAAGCGATTGACCTCGCTGCGTTCTTTTTTTGTCGCATCAGTATCACTGGCAGGTGCTGAGGGTTCGTTGGAAATTTCCAGCTTACTGCCCGAGCATGGCAGATCAGCATAAGTGACATTACCTTGGGACTCGCAGCGGTAAACGGCAAGAGCGGTGAGCGGTTGGAGCAGTGAAAACAGCAGCAGAAATAGCTTCATTCGGATTCCCGGGGTTGCATGACCCGGGAACGATGGCTACACCACTTTCCCAGGGTTCATCAGGTTTAACGGGTCTAGTGCCCGCTTGATGGCCAACATCATCGCCATCTCAGTCCCGGATTTGTAGCGCAGAATTTCGTCGCGCTTGAGCGCGCCTAGGCCATGCTCGGCAGAGATCGAACCACCGTAGTGGTGTACCCGATCATGTACGATCAGATTGACCGCTGCCTGCTCAGTCAGAAATGATTCATCGTCGTGACCCAGCGGCACAGACACATTGTAATGAAGATTGCCGTCGCCGAGATGGCCAAATGTCACCATTCTGCAACCCGGGAATCCACGCTGTAACTCGGCATCAGTATCAGTGATGAAGTCTGCAATGCAAGATATCGGCAGCGAAATATCATGTTTGATATTTTTTCCTTCAGCGCCTTGCGCATCGGAGATATGTTCACGCAAGGCCCACAGCGATTTTGATTGTGCGAACGAGTTCGCGACCACAACATCGCGCGCCAAGGATTTTTCAAGCGCTTGCTCGGCAACGGACTCGAGCTGTGCAATTGCATAAGCCTCGGGCTCTGCGGTAGAGAGTTCCATCAACACATACTGTGGGTAGCGTTGTGAGAAAGGCAGGCGCTGGGTAGTGAAGTGCCGCTCGACCAACTGCAAACTAAAATCTGACATCAATTCAAAACCCGTCAGGTTGGCGTCACAGCGTTGTCGCGCTAAGGCTAATAGGTCGAGCGCATTACCAACGGATTCAAGCGCAAACAGCGCTGTAGTTCGTGCGGTCGGTTGCGCGAAGAGTTTAAGCACCGCTGCGGTAATGATGCCCAGCGTACCCTCGGAGCCAATAAACAAGTCGCGCAGGTCATAGCCAGTGTTGTCTTTACGAAGCCCGCGCAGTCCGTTCCAGACCTCGCCTTGCGCAGTGACCACCTCCAGGCCTAGCGTCAGTTCACGGGTATTGCCATACCGGAGTACCGCAGTGCCACCGGCATTGGTCGCAAGATTGCCACCAATACTGCAGCTACCTTCAGAGGCGAGTGACAAGGGAAACAGACGGTCATGTGCCTCAGCGGCTTGTTGCACCTGATGTAGGGTGCAACCAGCTTCGGCAGTCAGTGTGTCATTGATGGGATCGACGCCACGTAGACGATTCAGTCGCGACAGCGATAGCACCACTGCGGTGCCGCTGTGGTCGGGCACACTGCCGAGCACCAAGCCGGTATTGCCGCCCTGCGGCACGATCGGTACGCGATGCTGCACGCATAATTGCACCAGCGCCGCAACTTCTTCAGTTGAAGCAGGGCGCAAAACAGCGCGTGCACGTCCGGTGAAGCGGCGTCGCCAGTCGGTGAGATAAGCCGCCATGTCGTCGCCGGTCAGGACATGCTGGGCACCGATGCGCTGCGCGCACTGCGTCAAAAACTCATCGCTCATGGGGCTCGGCCGCGCGCTGCAAGGCCTCTTGCGCTATTCGCTTCGCTTCGCGCTTGTAAGGCCGCAAGAAGAAAATCGCAGCGAAAAAATACACCGTTGAGAACAAGATTTCTGCGCCCGCGAGTAATTGCGACAGCCCTTGCTCGCTCCAGGCGCGCACAACGCCTTCGGTGAAGTACATCAGCACCATCATGGATGCCCATTGCATGGTGTAGACGTTACGACGCAGCGTACCTGGTAGAGGTGCCAGTAGGGGTATCGCCTTGATCACCATCCATGAGCCGCCCGGGCGCAATGGTGCGAGGACTAATTCCCACAGCACGCATAACACGATGAGTAGAACCAAGCTGGCGCTCGCAAGTTGATGCAGCCGATGTTGTGTTGGCGTGGTTTCCATTGCTCAGTCCTGATGCAGGCGAGCGGCAGTATGTGCCAGCCGCTTACCGAGTGCGATGGCCAGCGACCGGGTATCGTCACTTAGCGCTTGATCGCCTTTGATACCCGACCAGTGGGTCGCGCCGTACGGTGACCCACCGGAGGCAGTGCTCATCAATGCTGCCTCGGTGTAAGGTAAGCCGACGATCAGCATTCCGTGATGCAGCAGCGGCAGCATCATCGATAACAAGGTCGACTCCTGACCACCATGCAAGCTACCGGTTGAGGTGAATACACACGCCGGTTTACCCGCGAGCGCGCCGGAGATCCATTGCGCGCTGCTACCGTCAAGGAAGTACTTCACGGGTGCGGCCATGTTACCGAAGCGAGTCGGCGAACCGAGTGCCAGTGCCGCGCATTCTTCCAGATCAGTCAGCTCGACATAGGGCGCACCAGAGTCCGGTACGGTGGGCTCGGTCGCCTCGGTGACGGTAGAGACGGCAGGGACTGTGCGCAGCACGGCCTCGCAATTGGGCACATGCGCTACACCCTGCGCGATCAACTCGGCAAGTTTGCGCGTCGCGCCATGGCGCGAGTAATACAGAATCAGAATCTTCAAGGTGGCTGTGCTCATGGCTTGCTATTATAGGCGGGCGCTTCAATGCACCGCTGCCGGTACTCGGCGCTATTCTTGACCATGACCCCACGCTCTCCCCATCCCTCAGGCCGCTGGACTGGCTCGCAAGTACGTGATCTCGCGCGTTTCGTCGGCATTCGGCTGCGTGAAGAGCATTTGTTCGAGGTCGCTGGCAGCTTGACGTATACCACGGTGTTGGCGCTGGTGCCGGTGCTGACCATTGCGTTCGCGATCTTTACCACCTTCCCGCTGTTCACGACGTTTCGTGATTCACTCGAGACTTACTTCGTGCAGTCGCTGATGCCGAAAGGGATCGCCAACACCATACTCGATTACCTGACGCAGTTCTCCACCAAAGCCAGCCGCTTGTCGGCGGTGGGTGCGGTGTTCCTGATGGTGACTGCAATTCTGATGTTCAGCATGGTGGATCGCACCCTGAATCGGATCTGGCACGTGCGCGAGGCTCGCCCTTTACTACAGAGCCTGGTGGTGTATTGGGCGGTGATTACGGTCGGGCCGCTATTACTCGGCGCATCGCTCACTGCTGCTTCCGAGTTTTTGCCACTGCTCGGCGGTACCAGTCGCCAGCCCTCATTACTTTATTCAAGTACCGCGCTGCTGCTGTCACTATTGTTGTCGACACTCGCGTTTGCGCTGTTATACCTGACGGTACCGAATCGTTTCGTTGATTGGCGCGAGGCACTGATTGGTGGGCTAGTCGCGGCGATTGCTTTCGAGATCGCGCGGCGGTTTTTTTCGTTCTCAATTTCATTTGGCGGCGGCTATCGTGCGATTTACGGCGCACTCGCCGCTATTCCGGTGTTCCTGATCTGGATTTACCTGTTCTGGCTAATCACGCTGCTTGGTGCGGTGGTGGCAGCCGCAATACCCGCCATTCGTTACGAGCGCTGGTGGCACCGACCCGGCCCGGGCGATGCTTTTGTTGATTCGGTTGCACTGCTAAAGGTGTTGTTTGACGCCCGATCTGATCACGCAGCGGTTGATGTGTGGGTGATTAGAGAGCGCACGCAGCTCGGCTTCGAGGAGACCGAGCGCCTTCTGCATAGAATGCTGGAAATGGGTTGGGTCGGGCGTATGCGACCACAGCGATCCGTGGTGATCTCTCTACGCCGGCGTGCACAAGCCAAACATGACCGCTGGGTGTTGCTAGCGAACCCGGATAAGCTAACACTGGCTGAGGTGTTCAGGCTATTTGCATTTAGCCCTGCACCAGATTCACCACTATCTCAGCAAGTACTAACCCTGCTGAATCGTGATTTATCGGTATCCATCACGGATCATTTCAAAGCACTGCACGCAAAAGAAAATAGCTGATCAAGCACTTGATCCGGTTGTTCTGCCATCAGCGAATGGCCGCACGCTTCCAGCGTCACCGTCTTCGACTGTTTCATCGCTGAGGAGAGTGACGTCGCTGCTTTGGCAGGTGTCATGATGTCTTTGCGGCCGAGCAGAAACAGAGTGGGGCAGCCAAGCGATATGGCTGCCTGTTCGCCGTTGCTGTAATCATTGCAGGCGGCGAAGTCGGTATAGAACACCTGCGCCGGGTTGATCTCTGATATTCGTTGCATCAGCCGACGACTACCACCGTGCACATAAAAACCTGGACCCGGTGCAGAGGGCTTCTGCGCAATAGTAGAGTGTGACCAGATATTCACCATGTCAATCGCGACGGGTTCGCGCTCGCGCGATGTCTCCAGTAGCGCAGGTGAGACCCGCATCGGGTAGGCAGTACCGACCATCGCCAGCCCCTTGATGCGCTCAGGGCAACGCGCAGCGGCCTCCAGCGCGATGAGTGAGCCCATGCTGTGACCGATGAGAACCGCTTGCTTGACGTTTGTCGCATCGAGTACCTGATTCAACCAATCCGCCATCGCTTCCACCGAAGTCAGCGCATCGCCGCGGCTGCGACCATGCCCGGGCAGATCGACCGCCAGTACTGAGAATCCGTGATGAGCGAAGTAGCGGGTTTGTAAAATCCAGACCGAGTGATCATTCTGTGCGCCATGAATGAACACCGCAGTCGGTAGCGCGTTATTGAAGGGCTTGCCGCCGGTGTAGGCGTAGGCGCGCTGGTCGTTGATCGTGAGCTCCATCTCAGGCTCCCTTCTGCGCAGCTTTCAGCCCGCGTTTCAGATCATCGATCAGATCGTCCGCATCCTCTAGACCAACTGAGAGCCGCATCGTGCCCTCGGTAATGCCAGAAGCAGCTAGCTGCTCGTTCGGCACCCGGAAATGCGTCGTCGAGGCAGGATGAATCACCAATGACTTTGCATCACCGACATTCGCCAGATGCGAGAACACCTGCAGCGATTCGACAAAGCGCCGGCCCGCAGCACGATCACCTTTTAGCGAGAATGAGAATACGGCGCCGCAGCCGCGCGGTAGCAAGCGTGCGGCAAGTGCGTGATCGGGATGGTCGGGCAGCTCAGGGTAGGCCACCGATTCAATCGCCGGATGTGACACTAAAAACTCGACCACCTTGCGCGCATTGGCGACATGCTTTTCCATCCGCAGTGAGAGTGTCTCAATGCCTTGCAAAATTGTGAACGCATTATGCGGACTCATGACGGCGCCGAAGTCGCGCAGACCCTCACGTCGTGCACGTAATGCAAATGCAGCCACTGTCGATTCTTCGGAGAACACCATGCCATGAAACCCCTCATAAGGTTCGCATAGTTCTGCAAAGCGGCCAGTGGCTTCGTACGCGCGTTGCCAGTCGAAGCTACCGCCATCAATCAGCAAGCCACCGACGGCAGTGCCATGCCCACACAGAAACTTGGTGGCCGAATGGAATACCAGATCAGCACCGTGATCAAGGGGTTTGAGCAAGTAAGGCGTGGTAAAGGTGGAGTCCACCATCAGCGGCAGATGATGCTCATGCGCGATTGCGGCAACGCTATCTATATCCAGCACATCTAAGCCAGGGTTACCAAGGGTCTCTGCAAATAAAACCTTGGTGTTCGGGCGGATATTATTGCGCCAGGCATCCAGATCGCGCGGATCAATAAAAGTGGTCTCAATGCCGAACCGCCGCATGGTGTAGCCGAGCAAGTTTTGCGAGCCACCGTATAGCGCTCGTGAAGCCAGCACATGCGAGCCAGCCCCGGCAATGGTGGCTAGGCCAAGATGCAAGGCGGCTTGACCACTCGCAACCGCCAATCCGGCAACGCCGCCCTCGAGCGCCGCGATCCGTTCTTCAAGCACCGCATTGGTAGGGTTCGAGATACGCGAATACACGTGGCCCGAGCGCTCCATATTAAAAAGCGAGGCGGCATGATCTGAATCACGAAACACAAACGAAGTTGACAGATAAATCGGCGTCGCGCGCGCACCGGTCGCCGGGTCTGGCGCACTGCCTGCGTGGAGCGAGAGGGTGTCGAAGCCGGGGTAGCGCGGATCGCTCATACGGGCGGTCTCCAAGGGAACAGAAAGGTTGCGGGCATTATAGGCGTTCGGGTCTGGCTTTTTCGAGATGAGTCGGCTACATTGCTCAGATCCGGAGCATGCTTTGAATCGAACGTGGGGGTGGTGCCATGAAGGTTTCAGACATATTGAAAGTTAAAGGCGATGTTCTTTACACTGCCACCCCGCAAATGCCGTTGCGTGATGCCATCAGCACCATGACGGCGAATGATATTGGCTCACTGGTTGTCATGCAGGATGGCCGAGTATGCGGCATGCTGAGCTTCCGGGAAGTGATGAACGCGATTGACGTTGATAGTGGTTCAATTCGTGAGGGCACGGTTGGCGCGCATATGGCCACCGACGTGGATGTGATCTCCCCTGATACGGATGTCAACGACATCCGCCGTCGGATGTTGGAGCGTCACTCGCGCTATGTGCCGGTGGTGGATGCGAGTGGCGTACTGCTGGGCGTGATGTCGTTTTACGATATCGCCAAGGCTGTGCTTGACGCGCAATCCTTCGAGAACAAGATGCTGAAAGCGTATATTCGACAATGGCCAGCGGAGACCGAGGAGTGACGCAACCCGCAGCACCATCCTCTCAATTTGCATTACTGACCCAGCGTCGTTTCGCGCCTTTCTTTGGTGCGCAATTTCTTGGCGCTTTTAATGACAATCTGTTCAAGACGGCACTCGTCACTGCGATTACCTTTGACGCTGCCTCGTGGACGGATCTGAATGTTGGTTTACTCAATAACCTGATCGCCGGCCTGTTTATTCTGCCGTTTGTGCTGGCCTCGGCGACTGCGGGTCAAATTGCCGACAAGACCGACAAAGCATTTCTGATGCGTGCAGTGAAGCTGATGGAGATCGCCGTCATGGTGATCGCGGCTTTTGGTTGGGCGATGCACAATTTATGGTTATTGGTTGCAGCGGTTGTCGGCATGGGCTTGCATTCGACGATCTTTGGCCCGGTCAAGCACTCCTATCTTCCGCAGCACTTGTCCAAGCAGGAGCTGATCGGTGGGAACGGTATGGTGCAAATGGGTACCTTCGTTGGCATCCTCACCGGACAGCTACTGGGCGCTGCTGCAATGGCGCTCGGTGCCACCGGGGTCACGGTGATTGTGGTCGCAACGATTGCCGTTGCGGCGCTTGGCTTGCTGCTGACCCTGATGGTGCCGTCCTCCCCACCAGCGGCGCCTGATCTGGTCATCAGTCGCAATGTGTTCGCCGAAAGCGCACGTAACCTACGATTTTCTGCGGCGAACCGGGACGTGTTCATTGCCATGCTCGCTAATTCCTGGTTCTGGTTTTTTGGCGCGATGATTCTGGCGCAGTTTCCTGTATATGCCCGTGATGTTTTGCATGGTACGCCGGAAGTATTTGCGGTACTCCTGACTGCGTTCTCTGTAGGGATAGGCGCGGGCTCGTTGATGTGCGAGCGCTTGTCGGGCGGACGACTTCATCTCGGGCTGGTACCGATTGGTGCCTTCGGGCTCAGCCTGTTTGGCATTGATTTGTACTTTGCCAGCACGGCGACGATGACGGTGCAAGTATCGGCAGCCTCTTTGTTGTTGGGTGAGCAGTTTCGGATATTGCTGGATTGCTTTTTACTGGGCGCCTTTGGCGGCATCTATGTCGTGCCTTTGTTCGCGCTGATTCAGACGCGCTCCGAGCCTAGCCATTTGTCTCGCACCATCGGTGGCATGAATATTCTGAACGCGCTGTTCATGGTGGTGGCGGCATTGATCGCCATGGTGCTGTTGTCGATCGGGCTATCCGTGCCTGGTATTTTTCTGTTTACCGCCTTGGCTAACTTCGCGCTGCTGATTTTGCTGTGCGTGGTTCAGCCAGAGTATCTGCGGGATGCGCGTCGCTGGCTCAGCGAGCGTTTCGGCAGACAGCGGCTGGTAGAATGACGCCTTTATTTCAACTGCGGCGCGCGCATCTATGTCCGGCAATACTTTCGGCACGCTGTTTACTGTCACCACTTTCGGCGAATCTCATGGCCCGGCCATCGGCTGCGTGATCGACGGCTGCCCGCCCGGCATGCCGTTAGATGAATCCGATATACAACCCGATCTGGACCGTCGTCGGCCCGGTACCTCGCGTCATGTCACGCAGCGAAACGAGCCAGATGCCGTCGAGATTTTGTCTGGCGTGTACGAAGGGCTCACTACCGGCACGCCGATTGCCTTATTGATTCGTAACCAGGATCAGCGCAGCCACGATTACGGCAATATCGTTGATCGTTTCCGACCGGGTCATGCGGACTATACGTATTTTCATAAGTACGGCATCCGCGATCCGCGCGGAGGTGGTCGATCATCTGCGCGTCTGACTGCGCCGGTCGTGGGTGCGGCAGCCGTCGCCAAGAAATGGCTCAAGCAACACTACGGCACCGAGATTCACGGCTGCATGAGTCAACTCGGCGAGATTCCGATTCCTTTCGAATCTTGGGAGCATGTCGAGCACAATCCGTTCTTTGCGGCCAATGCCGAGATCGTGCCGCAACTCGAGACCTACATGGATCAGCTGCGCAAGGCGGGCGACTCTTGTGGCGCACGAATCGATGTGGTGGCGCACAAGGTGCCGGTCGGTTTGGGTCAGCCGCTGTTCGATAAGTTAGACGCCGACATTGCTTACGCCATGATGGGCATTAATGCCGTGAAGGGTGTCGAGATTGGTGCAGGTTTTCGCTCGGTCGCGCAGAAGGGTACCGAGCATGGTGACGAGATCACGCCCGATGGTTTTCTCACGAATAACGCGGGCGGTGTACTCGGTGGTATTTCGTCGGGTCAGGACATCACGGTATCGATAGCGATCAAGCCAACCTCCAGCATTCGCACGCCACGTCGTTCAATTGATCGAGATGGGAATCCGGTGACGGTTGAGACCTTTGGTCGGCATGATCCCTGTGTCGGTATCCGTGCTACGCCCATCGCTGAGGCCATGCTGGCTTTAGTGCTGATGGATCACGCGCTGCGGCATCGGGCGCAGTGCGGGGACACCCGAGCGCACGGTACTTGAGCAGTGCTTTCTCTGGATCCCGGCATCCGCTGGGATGACTCACTCGTGCGGCGCAGAGAAATCAATTTGCATCGTGCTGCGGCAATAAAACAAATGACACCTTGGTTGATTTCGGGGTAACTCGTAGCATCACATCGTACTTAACTTCGTCACTCCGGCCGATGCCGGGGACACTCGTAACATCCCATTGGACTTAACTTCGTCACCCTGGCGCAGGCCGGGGTCTAGACAATTTTCGTAAACTCAGTGACCTCCGGATCCAAGCCTCCTCAGTCGTTTAACTTCGCGCTGTTCTTCTTCGCTTACTACGGCTACGTTGGGGTTTTCTCGCCTTACGCCAGCTTGTATTTCGCAGATAAGAACATCTCCGCGACGCAGATCGGCATTTTGATGTCGATGATGCAGGTGATGCGTATCTTCGGACCGAACCTGTGGGGCTGGGTGGCCGACCATACCCGGCGCCGCGTATTAGTACTGCGTCTGACCTCCATCGCTGCAGTCTGCGTATTCACCGGCATGTTCTGGGGTGAATCCTTTGCGTATTTTTTTGCACTGCTGATTTTGCTGAATCTGTTCACTAGTGCGCAAGGCCCACTATCTGAAGCGCAGATGCTATCGGCGATGCGCGGTGATTTAACCCACTATGGCCGATTGCGTTTATGGGGTTCAGTGGGTTTCATCGTCGCGGTGATGGTATCTGGGCAGTTGCTCGATGCATTCGGTATCGCATTGATGCCTGCGATTGCACTACTGCTCTTATTGCTCGTGGTGGCGGCGGCCGCCGGCATGCGTGAAGAAGCCCAGCCGAGACATCCCCAAGCCATGCCTTCGGTGGGTGCGCTGTTGAAACAGCGCGAGGTGATTGCCTTCTTCGCTTCCACCTTCTTGATGGTGGCAGCGCATGCTGCGCTCTATGTGTACTACTCCTTGTACCTTGCACAAATTGGCTACAGCAAGACGGTG
>JAIXQV010000030.1 GCA_027485535.1 Oxalobacteraceae bacterium
TGAAGCTTTGCGCAGTCGAAATCTCTCGGCTACCTAGCGTGTCGCCGGGGAATGCTAGACCTTGTTTCTGACCGGTGCGGAGTTGATTTCGCCGGCGATGTTGCCGCCTTTGCGAATTTCCAGGTCCCCGTAGGTGATCTTGCCGGACACATCTCCGGTGGACTCAACCAGCAATGATTGATGAGCGGTACTGGTGTTCATGAGCTTGCCCGCGACCCGAATATGGTCTGCAGTGCTGTTACCGGTGACCACGCCATTCGCAGTGACATTGATGGATCGCGCATTGACAATGCCATCAACCGAGCCATCCACCTCGATCAAGCCTGGCGCATTGAGCGTGCCAACGGCGACCACGCCAGCACCAATAAAAAGATCGCCTTTGATGTTTTCACTCATGAAATACCCCAAGAAGTTGATGTCTCGGCAGTAGTATAGCTTTAGTGCGGTATCGAGTCAGCCCTTGCGTGGCGGGTAAATAGAGCCTTCTAATACATGGTTATTTGTGGACACTTGATTTTGACGATGCAGTGTTTTGACTGATTGACAGATAATCTGACTAACTCTGGTATTACCCAAGACATCGCCCAAGACATTATCAATATGCCGCTCACTGACGCCCTAGGCAGGATCCACGCGCGAGTGGGAGCAGGCGAACCTTGCCGCATCGTTTCCTTGGTGCCGTCTATCACCGAATTGTTATGTGACCTTGGTCTGTCCTCGCGAATGGTGGGCCGTACCGGCTTTTGTATTCATCCGCAGCAGGCGGTGGCCAGTATTCCCAAGGTCGGCGGGACCAAGGACGTGAATATTGAAAAAATCCGTCGTCTGGCGCCAACTCATCTGGTGGTCAATATTGATGAGAATGAAAAGCCGACGGTGGATACGCTGTCATCATTCATTCCGAATGTGATCGTCACGCACCCAGTTTCACCGCTTGATAATCCGCCGCTGTTCAGACTGATGGGTGGTGTCTTCGGATGTGAAAATCAAGCTGAAATATTGTGTTCACAATTCGAGGCGGCGCTAGCAATTTTGCAGCAGCGACAGCACCTGCATCAAGCATCCCAACGGCAGACAGGAGCGCAGCCCAACAGAGTGCTGTATTGCATCTGGCAAGATCCGTGGATGACGGTATCAAGCGATACCTACATCGCTCGTATGCTGGAGCTGATTGGCTGGCAGCACTGGATTTCCGATTCGCCTGCGAGGTATCCGGTATTCCAATGGAATGAGGCATTACTTGCGAATATCGATGAGGTCTTACTGTCGAGCGAGCCTTATCGCTTTACTGATCAACACGTCGATGCACTGGAGCGCCAAATTGGAAAACCGGTGCGATTAATCGATGGCGAGATGTTGTCATGGTACGGTAATCGTTCGATTCAGGGCCTTGATTATCTCGCGAAGCTCATTGAAGAAATAGCCTGACTTGACGCTCTTAAACAGCCCTGCAAAATAGCAGCGCAATGCTGCGCAAGCTTTATTGAATTGCCCCATGAAGCTGATATAGTGACGGACTTCTGCAAGGCATTTTTTTCTGCCTTGTTCAATTAGCAAAACCACGATGAGGAGCAGTAAATGGGATTATTTGACATGTTCAAAGGCGCACCACCTGAACTCACGCCAAAGCTTTCGCTGGCAGTCGGGCTGCTGCATATGGTGAATGCCGATGGCCAAGTTGAAGCGGAAGAAATCGGCAATGTGTTGCAGGCACTCGGCAACGACAAGGCGCTGATGGATGCGGCGGGTCGCTACGCACGTGCGAAAGATATCGACACCTACCTCGCCGAGTCGGCCAAGATGCTCAATGGCGATCAAAAAATGTGTATTTTGTTGAATCTTTATGATTCCTTGCTTGCTGACGGCGTCGCCGCACCGGAAGAGCAGGCGCTGTTCAGTCGTTTCCTGTCTGCGTATGGTGTCAGCGAGCAGACGATTGAGCCGTATACCTTGGGTATTGCCTTAAAAAATAAGCGCGAAATCCTCGAATAAACAAAACAAGAGTATTCCTTCCAAAGAAACGACAGATTTCAGGGAGTAGGGCGATGTCGAAACTTCAGTTATTCGGTCAAGGGCTTATCGTTGGCTTGATCGTGATTCTAGTGATCGAGTATTTTGCTGGCTTTTTGCACGTCAATAAGCAAGAAGCGAAGGTATATCGACATACGCCCGAGGGGCGGTTGCTCAACGTGATTCAGGGCTGCCTGATCAGTATCACACTGATCTTGTGCGGCCTGACAGCGGTAGTCATTTTGGGGTAACAATCCGCGTGCGGTGTGGGCCTGATCTAAAAAACGATCAGGCCTGCCACAAGCGCTGCTTGACCTGAAGCGCCGCCAGGTGCCCATCCAGATCGTCCACAGACTGCCCGAGTGCCTCGGTGAACCGGTCTAATAACACGCCGCTGACCGCCGACGGTTTTTCGGCCAAACCAAACTGATCATGTAGATTCAGGAGCAGACTAAGCTGCTGGTCTTCGCGCAAACTGCTGCGGCATAAATTCAGGAAGTCATCGAACGAAAGATAAGCCACCATGGCTTGCACTTTACGCATCAGATAATCATCGGACAGCATCTGTCGAATAGATGCCATCAGCTCCGGCACTGCCTCCACATGTT
Source organism: Oxalobacteraceae bacterium (assembly GCA_027485535.1). Lineage (GTDB taxonomy): Bacteria > Pseudomonadota > Gammaproteobacteria > Burkholderiales > Burkholderiaceae_D > Pernthalerella. The sequence continues at coordinate 2,619 of JAIXQV010000030.1, forward strand.
CGGCGCAGGCGAAGAACAGCAGCGCCGTAGCGAAAATCGTATCCGCGCTGATGGTTTCAGATTTCAATTTTGGTGCCTAATTCGACCACACGATTCGGTGGAATCTTGAAGAAGTCTGTGGGCGTCGCGGCGTTTTGCATCATCCATGCGAATAATCGCTCGCGCCACAAGGCCATGCCCGGCAAGTCACTCGGGATGATGGTGTCTCGGGCCAGGAAGAAGGTGGTGTCTTCCAGCTCAAGAGCGCCGCCGACCAGCGGTTCAAGTTGCTCCATCACCTGTCGAACATCGGGCGTCTCTTTAAATCCGTATACGGCGCGCGCCAAGAAGATATTGCCGCCCAGGTGTGTCACGGACATCCGCTCATCCTCATCCACGTAGGGGACATCCCAGATCGACAGCTTTAGAAAGATGACTCGCTCATGCAAGATGCGGTTGTGCTTCAAGTTATGCAGCAGTGCAATCGGCACAAAATCGATATGCGGCGTGAGGAACACGGAGGTACCGCCGACACGATGCGGTGGGTGAGCGAGAAGCGATTCGACAAAGTCTTTAATATGAATCGCGCCATCGGCGAGTCGTTCGCGCAGGAGGCGACGACCGGTGTACCAGGTGGTTAGCATCACGAAACAAATTGCGCCCAGCACCATCGGATACCAGCCGCCATCTTTTACCTTAATCAGGTTCGCGGTCCAGAATGCAAAGTCAATGATAAAAAACACACTGATTAGCCCGGCTACCAACAGTGCCGGCATCTTCCATTCTTTTAGCATCACCACTGCGAGTAACGAGGTCGTGATCAACATCGTTGTAGTCACCGAGATCCCGTAGGCCGCTGCCAGATTGCCGGACTCGCGGAACTGGAAAACCGTGAATAGAACAAGTACCAACAGGGTCCAGTTAATGGAGGGCATATAAATCTGCCCGCGCTCGGTATCAGAGGTATGCAGAATCACCATGCGAGGTAAGAAGCCGAGCAGAATGCCTTGGCTGGCGAGCGAAAACGCGCCCGAAATCACTGCTTGTGAGGCGATCACTGTCGCCGCAGTCGCCAGTCCAATCATGGGCAGTACTGCCCAATCGGGCAGCATCATGAAGAAGGGATTTGCCGCA
>JAIXQV010000134.1 GCA_027485535.1 Oxalobacteraceae bacterium
AATCACAATGTACATCGCTAACCGTTAATTCACGGTTTGCAAGCCGGTCCCAGACCGGCTGAATAGAGAATTAAGAAAAACGGCTCCAATGGAGCCGTTTTTCGTTATCAGTTATTTAACAGCGCTACCTCGATTTTTGCATTCCTGCCCCTCATTACAAAAAATTCACCTCATCAGGCTAGGGTTTAATGATTTTCATGAGCCCAACCGCTGAACAGCTCCGGTATGCTTCGCGGTTTTTTTAGCCGAGCACTAATCCCATGAATATGAAATACACAACACTGGCACTAGCCATTTCGGGCTGCTTTGTGTCAGCCGCAGCCGCCGAAGAAGAGTCTAGAGTGCTATCGCCCGTGGTTGTCACCGCGACCCGGGTTGAGCAAGACAGTTTTGACTTGCCAATGGCGATCGACAAAGTGGATCGCCAAAACATCGATAACCAATTACGGATGACACTGTCCGAATCATTGGCGCGCATACCGGGTATTACAGCGCAAAACCGTAACCAGATGGCACAAGACCCGCAGATTTCCTCGCGTGGCTTCGGCGCAAGATCGTCATTTGGCGTGCGCGGCATTCGTGTGTATGTTGACGGCATACCTCTGTCGATGCCGGATGGTATTGGTAACCCGGGCAGCATCGATCTGGATGCGATCGGCAGTATTGAAGTGATGCGCGGGCCATTTTCGGCGATGTACGGAAGTTCATCGGGCGGCGTGCTGCAGTTAATCACCAAAAAACCATCCGAGACACCCGTCGTCGGCGGCGACATTCTGTTTGGCAGCTTCAATACCCGCCGCGAGTCCATCGAAGCGTCTGGTACGAATGGGGGCTTGGAGTACTCCCTCAACTTGTCAAACTATTCGTCCAACGGATTCAGAGCGCAAAGCCGCAATGACAAGCAGCAGGCGACCGTCAAGCTAGGCACGCGCATCAGCGACGATACCAAGCTAACGACCTTGATCAATTGGTTCGATCAATCTGCGCAAGATCCGGGCGGCTTGGTAAGGACCGGAACCGGCGCTAATCAGCCTGGCGCATTTCCCGGTGGTCTGTTCTACGACCCAACGGGTGCGACACGCGGCGCAATCGCTGGTAACACGCGTGTCAGCCGCAGTAACACGCAGGTCGGATTCAATCTGGAAAAGAGCCTCGACGCCAGCAACACCTTGAACATCGTTACGTATGCTGGGCAGCGCGACAACCTGCAATACCTCGCAACCAGCAACGCACCCACTGGCGCAATCAGCGGTCGCGCCAGTAGCATTGGTCGTACGTTTTACGGCACTGATGTCCGCCTGACTAACCGCGGTGAGGTAATCGGCAAACCGTACCAGTTATCGGTTGGTCTGAATGTCGGCTATATGGACGACGCGCGTCTCGACAGAAACGCTAGCAATGGTGAAATTCAAGCCGGCGCCCCCAACCGTGACGAGAAGCAAACTGCATTTAACTTTGATCAGTATGCACAAGGCATGCTCGCACTTGATGAGCGTTGGGATCTCCACGCAGGCGTTCGCCATACGCGCCTGAAGCTCGATGTTCAACCCAACGCAGGCGCGACTGCCAATCTGTCCGCGGGTGGCCTATCGTTTGATAAAACTATTCCTGTGGTCGGTCTGGTATTCAAGGCAACACCCGCCGTTAATTATTACGCCAATATTGGCGCTGGTTTTGAAACACCAACCTTGGTGGAAATTAGTTATGCCGATCCGGCAAATGCCTCTGCAGGCTTAAATCTCGGTCTGAAGCCGTCGACCAGCACGAATATCGAGATCGGCGCGAAGGCTTTACTGTCTGACACCAGCCGTTTGAACGTGGCGCTGTTTGATATCAGCACTCAGAACGAAATCGTGATCGACCGCTTGAACGGCACTACAGCCAGCTACCGTAATGCGGGCCAGACCAAGCGACGCGGCCTTGAGCTGTCGGCCGAGACTTTACTGCATCGCGATTTCACGGCTTACCTCGCCTACACCATGCTGGATGCGACATTCCAGTCGGCTTTTGCGACAGGTACCGGCGCGACAGCACCCGGAAGCTACAACACCGGCACTGTTGCTCCGGGTAGCGCCATCCCGGGCACCTACCGCCACCAGGTGTACGCTGAGCTTGCGTATCGTTATCGCCCCTACCAATTGGAAACAGCGGTGGAAGGACGCTACAACAGCAAGGTATTCATCAACGATCTGAACAAAGATGAAGCACCGGCCTACACGATTTTTAGCGTCAGAGCATCGCTGCAACAGGTTCAGGGCAAATGGAAGTTTACCGAGTACGCACGCATCGATAACTTATTCGATGAGACCTACATCGGCTCGGTTCGAGTGAACGACGGTAACACGCGTTTCTTTGAACCAGCACCCGGTAGAAACTACTTCGTTGGTGTCAAAGCGAACTACATGTTCTAACAAAATCGAGAGGACAGGTGCCGAGCTTGGATCAGGCGGCCCTGTCCTCTGGGTTAGAAGTTTCTTCACCTGCCAAATCGCCCTCGGTAAAGTCAGTCGCAACCTGATCCGTATAAGGCAACAGATCGAGCTCTAGTTCAGCCTTGTCGACCAAATCCTGCGGCAACGCGGCTTTGACTGCCACCCCCAAGCGCTCGAAATCCTTGGCCTGCTTGATCAAATTCCCTCGGCCCTGATACAGCTGACCAAATGCTTTGGTGTAGCTGGTACGCGCGGCTTCGAGTTTGCCACCCAGCTCTTCCATCGATCGAACAAATACCGCCAGCTTGTGATAAAGCTTGCCAGCGCTTTCCGCCAGCGCGGCGCTGTGCGCGTTTTGTTTTTCTAGACGCCACAGTTGGCGCACGATATTCAAACTAGTAAGTAAGGTGGTCGGCGTTGCTACCAGCACGTTACGCTCGAGCGCTTGCTGGAACAAGCTTTCGTCCGCGCGCAAGGCTTCAACAAATGCAGACTCAACTGGTACGAACATGAACACCATCTCGGGCGAGTTCAACTCGCCCAGTTCGAAGTAGCGCCGATCGGCCAACTCTTTGATACGGTCACCGACGGCTTTGACATGCTCGGATAGCGCTTGCTTGCGGTCCAGTTCATCCTCGGCATTAACGTAGCGGGTGTAGGCATTCAGTGAGACCTTGGCATCCACAATCAGGTGCTTGGCATCTGGCAGGTAGATGATTACATCCGGGCGCTGCTTGCCATCTTCGCTCTTGAAGCTGACCTCGCGCCGGTAGTCCTTACCCTCTTGCAGACCGGAACGCGCCAGCACATTCTCAAGGACCAATTCGCCCCAGTTACCCTGCTTCTTGGCCTGTCCTTTAAGCGCTGTCGCGAGATCATGCGCCTCGGCAGTCATTTGCTGGTTCAAGGATTTCAAACTATCCAGTTCGGACTTCAGCACCGCCTGCTGCTGTGCATCTTGATAGTGAATCTCTTCAACGCGTTTCTTGAACTCATTGAGCCGTTCTTTGAAAGGGTCCAGTAAATTACCCAAGCTCTGCAGATTTTGCTCGCTGAAGCGACGCGATTTGTCTTCCAGAATAGTGCTCGCAAGATTTTGAAACTCTTCGGTCAAACTCTTCCGTGCTGACTCGCTCATTTCTTGCAGACGCAGACGCTGCTCCTCCGCATGCCGCTGCTGCTCGGTAGTACGCGCGGTCTCCGCCGCCAGCTCGCGCTGCACGGCGGATAACTGCGTCTGTAAATGGTTGGCTAACTCTGATGCCTGGTCTAGCTGCGCCTCTAGCGCGCGCAGGCGCTCCTGCGCTACCGCCTGCTCGGCGCTGTAACGGCCTTTCATCCACACTGCCATTAGCAGCAAACCGATTGCGAGACCCACTAGCCACGGCAATACCAAAGCGACATCCATCCAGTTTCTCCCTAGCCTTTATGAGTCAGTTTACCGTGCCGCGCCACCGATTTCACTTTCCAAAGCGCAAGCCGCGAATTTCTTCCATGCTTTAGAATCCCGCTGGTAAACCCCACCCCACGGAGTCATGGCATGAGCATCGTCCCCACCCGCCCGTCACGTCGCACTTTCTTGAAGCAATCTGCTGCGCTGAGCGGTGCCTTTGTGCTGGGCATACAGGGAGCCGCCGCAAATCCGGGCGCTGCCGAGGTAACGCACTGGGTCATGATCGCACCTGATGACACGGTGACCATCCGCATCGCCCGCTCCGAGCTTGGGCAAGGTACTTTTACCGGACTGGCGCAGCTGGTGGCAGAAGAACTCGCGTGCGACTGGAGCAAGGTGCGCCCCGAGTACGCTGATGTCAACGAGCATATCCGTCGCAACAAGATATGGAAAGACATGTCGACCGGCGGCAGCCGAGGCATCCGCGATTCCCATGACTATGTCCGCAAGGGCGGCGCTGCAGCACGCATGATGCTGATTGCCGCCGCTGCCCAGCAATGGAACGTGCCAGTTTCTGAGTGCCGCGCAGAGAATGGTCAAGTGATTCATAGCTCGGGCAAGACATTGCGCTATGGTGAACTGGCAGCGCTGGCGTCCACCCTTCCGGTACCTGAGAACCCGCCGCTAAAGTCACCCAAAGATTGGAAAATCGCTGGCACGTCACCAGCACGCTTCGATATTCCGGCGAAGGTGAATGGATCGCAAATCTATGCCTCCGACATTCGGCTACCCGGCATGCTACATGCCTCGATTTTGCAAAGCCCAGTGTTCAGTGGTTTCTTGAAGAGTCATGACGATAGTGCTGCGAAGGCGATGCCGGGCGTGAAGCATGTGGTGACCGGTGATGACTGGGTCGCGGTACTTGCTACCAACTGGTGGCAAGCTAATGAAGCGCTCAAGAAAGTGAAAGTCAGCTGGGAGAATGGCAATAAAGACAAAGTCTCGAGCGACTCCATCATGGCCTATCTACGCGAAGGGCTGACACAGACTAATGCACCAATCGCTCGCAAGGACGGTGATGTTGATAAAGCATTCGCCAATGCGCACAAAGTACTCGAGGCCGAGTATTACACTGGCTTCATGAATCACGCCACCATGGAGCCACAAAATGCTGCTGCGCTCTACACAGCAGACAAATTAGAAGTTTGGGTTGGTACGCAAAATGGCGAATCGTCGATTGCCGCTGCTGCTGATGCCTCTGGCTTACCGCTGCAAAAAATTCATATCCATAAAATGCATGCCGGTGGTGGGTTTGGTCGACGCGGGCCGCATCAAGACTTCACAAAACAGGCCGTCAAAATCGCGATGGCCTTACCCGGCACACCCATCCGCTTGCAGTGGTCGCGAGAAGAAGATATGCGCCAAGGCCGCTACCGGCCGGTATCGCTGGTGAAGATTCGCGGCGCACTCGACAAAGATGGTCAGTGGCTCGGTTGGCATGTGCGGCAGTCGGATCAATCGATTGCGGTTACGGTTTATCCGCAATTCGTCAAAGATGGTGTTGACCAAATTAATACCCGAGTTTTTAGAGATAACCCTTATGCAGTACCGAATTTCACCAATGAGTATGTAATGCGGGATATTCACGTACCGCCGGGGTTTTGGCGCGCAGTTGCACATACCAATAATCCGTTCTACCGCGAATGCTTTATTGATGAACTCGCGCATGCTGCTGGCAAAGACCCGGTGCAATTCCGCCGTCCGCTATTACAAGGTAAAAAAGATCTGGCCGTACTGGATGCTGTTGCCAAGGCCATCAACTGGGATAAACCGCCGGCCGCCGGTATCCATCGCGGTATCGCGGTCGTTGATTCCTATGGCAGTTTCACCGCTGCTGCTGTCGAACTCAAACTGACGAATGGCAAAGAGATCGAGGTCAAGCGCGTTGCGGTGGCGATCGATAGCGGCCATGTAGTGCATCCGGACGCGGTGAAGGCGCAAATTGAAGGCGGTGTGTTCTGGGGTCTTTCAGCCATCATGGGTGAAGAGATCACGATTGAAAACGGCGCAGTGAAACAGTCGAATTTCCATGACTATCCTCTGGCGCGCATCAACGTCAAACCAGAAATCATCCCGGTATTGGTGCCCACTTTCGATTTCTGGGGCGGTGTGGGCGAACCACCGATCGGTGGTGTGATTCCTGCGATGGTGAATGCACTGTTCTCTGCTACTGGTCAGCGTATTCGCTCGCTACCGCTCAAACACCACGGCTTCCGATATAAAACCTGATTACCAAGCCGAGCAGTGACACGCGTCATGTAAAATTATGGCTTCATTGATCGATTTATCAAACCAATAAGAAGCTATTTATGGAACATGTCGTGACTGAGCCTGGATGGAGACAATCCGTCGAGAATTTCATCGAGAATTCTGTTGTTCAGCACACTTTGGTGGTGCTAATCATTATCAACGCCCTTATTCTGGGCCTCGAAACAAGTCACACGTTGATGGCCTCTGTAGGTCACGAGTTGCATTTGATCGATCAGATCATTCTTTGGATTTTTATTGCTGAATTAGTGTTACTGATGGCGGCGCGTGGTTTTCGTTTTTTTAAGGACCCTTGGTGCGTGTTCGACCTGATCGTGATTGGCATCGCGCTGGTACCCGCGACAGGTAGCCTCTCAGTACTGCGTGCACTGCGAGTACTGCGAGTGCTGCGCTTGGTCAACAAGATAGAAAGCATGCGCAAGGTGGTGATCGGCCTGCTGCATTCGTTGCCGAGTCTGAGCTCGGTATTTGGTTTGATTATGGTGATTTTTTATGTGTTCGCCGTCATCGCTACCAATATGTTTGGCTCAAAATTTCCGGATTTATTCGGCGATCTGGGTACCACCATGTTCACCCTGTTTCAGGTGATGACGCTGGAGAGCTGGTCTGAAGGCGTAGCTCGTCCAGTTATGGAGATCTTCCCGCATGCCTGGCTGTTTTTTGTCATCTTCATCTTCATTGCGACCTTTGTGATTATTAATTTGTTTATCGCAGTGATCGTTGATTCTCTGAACACAAGTAAGCAGTCAGGGCAGCCCAAACCAGAAGAGTTGGTCCTGGCTGAATTACGCACCCTACGTGACGAGCTTGCAGCGCTGCGTCACCAAGTTGGCGGCGGCAGATAAGCGACTGACCAGAATGGTCTGACTGTAACAATGTCGGTCGCCACTGCCAAAGCCCGATCTTTAAGGGCAAGAAAAATGTCCAAATACGGGTCGAATTTACAAAGAAAAACGGGGACTTGAGGCACGCGCTGGACGAGTCACGCAAAACTCACGCAACGATGGGGAGCTGAAAAGAAAAACGGGCCAGCACTTTTGGCGCTAACCCGTTGATCTTATTGCAGTATTTGTGGCGCGGCCGGCAGGAATTGAACCCACGACCCCTTGGTTCGTAGCCAAGTACTCTATCCAGCTGAGCTACGGCCG
>JAIXQV010000056.1 GCA_027485535.1 Oxalobacteraceae bacterium
AGCACCATTAGCCAGAAATATTCAAATGAAGAAAATTGCAGTGCAAATTCAGCCAGTGAAGGCGAGAACAGAATCAGCACGATGGTGCCAAACAAGCCACCGATGGCAGAAAACACCAAGCAGGTACCGAGTGCCAGCTCGGCCTGACCTTTGACGGTCATCTGATAGGCCTCATTGGCATAGGCTGCAGAGGCGGGTGTGCCGGGAATGCGTAGCAAAGCGCCCGGGATATCCCCTGAAAAAATCGCCATTGCAGTTGCGGTGACGATGGCAGCCACCGCAGGCACCGGCGGCATGAAGAAGGTTAATGGCACAAGCATTGCGGTCGCCATCGTGGCGGTCAGTCCGGGAATGCAGCCAATGAACAAACCAAAAACTGCAGCCCCCAGAATCACGATCAGCACCTGCGGATCGAGTACCAGATCCAGTGCCTGCATCCAGATCGCTAGGCTCATGATGACCCTCTCACCATTGCAGGGGGCTTAACACGCCCCACGGTAGGGGTACGCGCAGCCCTTTGTAGAACAGCGTATGGATTAGCAGTGTTATGGCAATGGCGAGCGGCACGATATGGGAGGGCTTGACCGATAGCGCGCGAAACATCACACCCAGTATCAGCACACTGCAAAGCAGAAAGCCGAGCAGCTCTGAGGCCAAAATATAAAACAGCAAGCAGGCAATGGTGATGACAAAGTTACGCCGATGCACGGGTGACTGCAGCCACGCGCCGAGTTGCACCCATGCTTGGCCGGATGCGGGTAGTCGGGCTCGAACGATCAGCAATACAGCACATAGCGCTAACAAAGCCGCCAGTACTCTGGGAAATACCGCAGGCCCGATTTGCTGGCCGGGTACTTCTGGAAAGCCTGCGCTATTGATCGCAATGATGAGCGCGAGTATCAGTAGGGCGAGTCCGCTGAGCGTGTCATGCAGCTTCATCGGGCGGTCTACTTCACTAAGCCGACGGACTTCATGGTGGCGCCCATATCGCTATCAGCGCGCAGCATGAATTGCTCGAATGTTTTTGCATCGGCATAGCTGACGCCAAACCCACGACTCGCCATGAAATCCTGAAACGCTTTGCCGTCGTAGATTTTCTTCAGCGCCGACGCGAGCTTGGTTTGTACATCTGCCGGCAAATTACGAGGCGCAGCCAGACCTCGCCACGTACCCAGCGTCCATTGACTGTTGACGGCCGCTTGCAGCGTTGGCACGTTGGGGTAGAGCGCGGCGGGTTTATCCGACATGATGACCAGTGGCCTCGCTTTGCCGGCATCAATCAGCGCACGCGCCTCGGGAAGTGAGCAGGTGACAAACTCCACGCCACCAGCAACCAAGTCGTTCATCGCCTGCGCCGCGCCGGTTGAAGGAACCCAGGGCACGCTGGCGGGATCAATCCCAAGATCTTTCAGCATGCCGGCCATGGCAAGATGCCAGATGCCGCCGTGTCCTGTACCCGAGGCCTTGAACTTGCCCGGGTTGGCTTTCACGGCTTTCAACAAGTCATCGAGTTTTTTATACGGCGCATCAGCGCGCACCATGATTGCAGCCGGATCAATGTTCATCCGTGCGAGCGCCGTGAAATCTTTGGTGGTCAGCGGGCTGAGCCGCGTCCAATGGAACATGGTGATATCGCTGGTCAGTATGCCGAGGGTGTAGCCATCGGGCGGTGCCGCGGCGATGGCAGCATGCCCAACCACGCCATTACCGCCCGCGCGGTTAACAACATTCACTGGTTGCCCTAATTCTTTTTCCAGCAGCGTACCAACAATACGTGCAACGCCATCGGTGCCACCACCGGCAGCAAAGGGAACAATCAGCGTAATCGGTCGGGTCGGGTAGTTGTCTGCAGCCTGCGCTGTGAATATCGCGCTGAGTCCTAGCAGCGTTGCTGCCACATATCGCGCCCATTTAGCCAGAAACATCGTTGTCTCCTTCTATGATTTTTTATTCGATGAACCCGTGTGTCGACCGTTAGCTAGGCTAGCTACTATTGCGCGCGTCATAAGCCTGACGCGCTAGCGTAGTAATGTGTGCCCAGTCTTTTTCGAGTACCGCAGCGGCAGGTGTGACCCAGCTACCTCCAACGCATAGTACATTCGGCAGCGAGAGATAGCTGCCAGCGTCTGCAGCGCTGATACCGCCAGTAGGACAGAAACGTACATCGGGGAATGGGCCGCGTATGGCGTCTAGCCAGCGTGCGCCGCCGAGTGCAGCGGCCGGGAAGCACTTGAGAAAATCATAGCCATCAGCAAGCGCTGCCATGATCTCACTCGCTGTAGCGACACCAGGCATGAGGGCGATGTGTTTCGAGCGACAGTAGTCACCCAAGGCAGCTGTATAGCCCGGGCTAACTAAAAACTGCGCACCAGCATCCTGCGCTGCTTCTGCTGCGCGTGCGTCAAGCACGGTGCCAGCCCCGACAAATAAATCGGGCAGCGCTTGCCGGATCTGTTGAATCGCTTGCAGAGCAACAGGTGTGCGCAGCGTGATCTCGAGTACCGTCAGTCCGCCATCGTGCAAAGCCTGCGCGAGTGGAATGGCGTTGCTAACATCCTCGATCACCAGCGTCGGGATCACACCGCAACG
>JAIXQV010000068.1 GCA_027485535.1 Oxalobacteraceae bacterium
CGCCAATTTGTCCATGCTGTTCACCGAAGTCCCATTTGCCCAGCGTTTCGAACGCGCGGCGCAGGCGGGATTTGTATTCGTCGAGTGCCAGTTTCCATATGAGCTACCTGCCGAGCAGATCAAGTCACTGCTCGACGACCACGGCTTGACGATGGTGCTGCATAACCTCCCTGCGGGTGACTGGGCCGCGGGTGATCGTGGCATTGCCTGTGACCCGGTGCGCGTGGATGAATTTCGTGCGGGTGTGGTGCAAGCGATTCGCTATGCCACAACCTTGGGCGTGAAAAAAATTAACTGCCTCGCAGGCAAATTGCCTGATGGCGTTAGCGAGCAAAAGGCACGACAAACGCTGATACATAATCTTCAACATGCCGCCACAGAATTGGCGCGTCACGATATTGAATTGCTGATCGAGCCCATTAATCGCTATGACATCCCCGGTTTTTTTCTCGACAGTACCGCCAAGGCGCTGTCGGTGATTGAGGAACTGGGTGGTCACCGAGTGCTGCTACAGTACGACGTCTATCACGCGCAGCGTATGGAGGGTGAACTCGCTGGCACGCTGCAGAATAATCTCTCCCGCATCGGTCATATCCAAATCGCCGATAATCCGGGGCGGCATGAGCCTGGGACCGGTGAGATTAACTTTCCCTTTTTGTTCGCTTTGATCGACCGAATCGGTTACCAGGGTGTGATTGGCGCAGAGTACAAACCCGCGGGCATTACCGAGGCTGGATTAGGCTGGATGCAGGCGCTTGCGCCCCGAGCAAGCTAAGTACACTAAGTACGAACAGGGCCGCGCATCGGTGTCATGTGGTTACGAACAGGGCCGCGCATCGGTGTCATGTGGTGAAGTGATGGCCATACTTTAGCCCGGTGCGCCTGCTGAAGCTGGTGGGTATGCCAATAACGTAGCTGAAGTAAATACGAAAACAACCGCTGGAGACTTTGCATGAAACTCGGATTCATTGGCTTGGGCATTATGGGCGCGCCCATGGCGCATCACCTGCTCAAAGCAGGTAACACCTTGTATACCCACACCCGTAGCCAGACCGCTGACGAGTTGTTAAAGGATGGCGCGCAGCCCTGTGCTAACGCGGCTGAAGTGGCGCAGAAAGCCGACATCATCTTCACGATGTTGCCCGATACACCGGATGTCGAAAAAGTATTGTTTGGTGAGCATGGGCTTGCTACCTCGCTCACCAAAGGCAAAATCGTTGTCGACATGAGCTCGATCTCGCCGATTGCAACCAAGGCATTCGCGCAGAAGATCAACGCCCTCGGCTGCGAATATCTAGACGCACCGGTATCCGGCGGCCAAGTCGGTGCCAAGAATGCCGCGCTGACGATTATGGTGGGTGGTCACGAAGCGACCTTCGAGAAGGTCAAGCCTTTGTTCGAGCTAATGGGCAAGAACATCACACTGGTGGGCGGTAACGGCGACGGTCAAACGGCGAAGGTCGCCAATCAGATTATCGTAGCGCTAAATATTGAAGCCGTGGCCGAGGCGCTTTTATTTGCAGCGCGTAATGGCGCCGACCCCGCCAAAGTACGTGAGGCGCTGATGGGTGGCTTCGCAGCGTCAAGAATTCTGGAAGTCCACGGCGAGCGTATGATCAAGCGCACGTTTGATCCTGGTTTCCGTATCGAGCTACACCAAAAAGATTTGAATTTAGCGCTCAGTGCCGCGCGCGAACTAGGTATGTCATTGCCGCACACTGCGAGCGCACAGCAATTATTTTCATCTTGCGTGGCGCAGGGCGGTAAAGCCTGGGATCACTCAGCGATGGTAAAAGCCTTGGAACATATGGCGAATTTTGATTTGACGGAGACACCATGAGCGCTGCAGCCACGCTGCTAAGAAGCATGTTTGACGCGGCGGTTGCGTCCGCACAGCCGGCACTGTGCGTGCCACCCTACCTGCCGACACCGGAGATGCTCGGTAAAGGTCGATTGTTCGTGATCGGTGCCGGCAAAGCTTCGGCAGCCATGGCGCAAGCGGTCGAGCAGGCCTGGCAGGGCCCCTTGTCTGGCTTTGTCATCACGCGCTACGGCTATGGCGTGCCTTGCGAGCGTATCGAGATTGTCGAGGCCGCGCATCCGGTGCCGGATGAGGCGGGGCTGAACGCGGCGCGTCGCATGATGTCGTTCGTCAGTGATTTACGCGAGGATGACATTGTGCTGTGTCTGATCTCGGGTGGCGGCTCGGCGCTGATGCCATTGCCTATCGAGGGTCTGACACTGGAGCACAAACAAGCGGTGAATCGCGCCTTGCTGGCCTGTGGCGCCAACATCAGCGAGATGAACTGCGTGCGTCGTCATCTCTCCGCAATCAAAGGCGGCCGCCTGGCCGCAGCCTGTAATCCGGCCCGTGTGATCACGCTGTTGATGTCCGATGTGCCGGGTGATCATATGGTGGATATCGCGTCCGGCCCAACAGTGCCAGATCCAACCACCTGTGCCGATGCACTCGCGATAGTGGATCGGTATCGAATTGATTTACCGCCCGAAGTGCGGGAGGTGCTGACGAGCGGCCGCGGTGAATCCGTCAAGCCGGGTGATGCACGATTAGCGCGTAATGAAGTCAAAATGATCGCGACACCGCAAATGGCACTCGAAGCCGCGGCACGTGTTGCAGAGCAAGCGGGTTATCGCGCGCATATCTTGGGTGATGCGATTGAAGGTGAAGCGCGTGATGTTGGCAAAGTGCTTGCAGCGATGGCGCTGCAAGTCGCGCAGCGTGCGCAGCCATTTAAAGCACCCTGCGTATTGTTGTCAGGTGGTGAGACCACAGTGACTGTGCGTGGCAAGGGACGCGGTGGTCGTAATGTGGAATGTCTGCTATCGCTCGCAGCAACACTGGGCGGGCATGCACGTATTCACGCGCTGATGGGTGATACCGATGGCGTCGATGGCATGGAAGATATTGCGGGTGCCACGCTGTATCCGAATACGCTGGAGCGCGCGTGGGGCAAAAACATGCCAGTGCTGCAGTATTTAGAAAACAATGACGGTCACAGTTTTTTCAGTGCGCTCGGCGATTCAGTGATTACCGGACCGACACTGACGAACGTGAATGATTTTCGTGCGATCTTGATTGACGCTTAAAGCCGCAAGCCTTTTGATTCGCTAGTAATTGAGAGAAAGTAGATGACGCTGTGTCAATATTTTCTTCTTACAACGCTCTGATTTTACTCACGCTGCCTATGTGTTTTTTCTACCGATAGCTGAGCAATGAAGCTGATCAGAATCAAGAACTTGCAGTACACAGACGCGCTTTTTGCGGAGAGTTATCCCCAAAACCTGTGGATAAACTCTGATCGCTGATCGATCAGAATGTTTTTTCAGCGTGCAGTTTTACTAAGCCGGCGTGGATAACAGGCTTGCAGGACTGCTCAAAATCCTGCCGATATTCGCTCGGTGGTTGCCATCCACGCTTGCGCCAGA
>JAIXQV010000231.1 GCA_027485535.1 Oxalobacteraceae bacterium
AACAAGCCGGGCAAGAGGCGTGCGTAGTGCGGCGCAATTGCCACCATGTCGGCGGTACGCATACGGGTGGCGAACAAAGACTGGTGCGCGTCACGCATGGTGGTATCGGTAAATAGCACCTGTTTCTGATCCAGCATCCAGCGCGAGAATTGGTCTGCACCCAGTTCTTTCAGCTTGTCGCGCGAGCCCGGTTGGATCGGCAGATTGCGGCCCAGCTTTGGCATGGGGGCGTGCGGCAGGATGATGTCTGACGCTTTGCGGCCTTTCATCTCCGGGTTGCCATTCACCACCACATCGCCAATAAAGCGCAACAAGCGGGTGGCGCGGTCGGCACGCTTGGCGAACTTGAACAACTCCGGGGTGGTATCAATAAAACGCGTGGTGCACTCGCCCGATAAAAACAGCGGGTGGTTAATGACGTTTTCCAGAAACTGCAAATTCGTCGAGACGCCACGAATCCGAAACTCGCGCAGTGAGCGATCCATACGCGTCGCAGCCTCGCCCGCCGTTGGCGCCCAAGCTGTCACCTTCACCAGCAAAGAGTCGTAATACGGCGTGATGACCGCACCGGAGTAAGCCGTTCCACCATCAAGACGAATGCCGAAACCAGAGGCGCTGCGATACGCCGTCAAGCGGCCGTAATCCGGTGTGAAGTTGTTCTCGGGGTCTTCGGTGGTGACGCGACATTGCAAGGCATGGCCGTTCAGGCTGACCTCGTTTTGCAAGGGAATACGTGCGCCGCGCTCGTCTTGCTGACCAATCGCCAAGCCCTCCGTCACACGGATCTGCGATTTAACGATGTCAACGCCCGTCACCTGTTCGGTCACGGTGTGCTCAACCTGAATCCGTGGATTGACCTCAATGAAATAAAACTTGCCGCTATCGGCATCCATTAAGAATTCGACAGTGCCGGCGTGGGTGTAATTCACCGCGCGGCCTAGCTTCAGCGCTGATTCGCACAACTCGGCGCGGGTTGTGTCATCCAGATACGGCGCGGGTGCGCGCTCGACCACTTTCTGATTACGTCGCTGCACCGAGCAGTCGCGCTCGAACAGATGAATCAGATTGCCCTGGGTGTCGCCCAGAATCTGCACCTCGACATGGCGCGCGCGGCGCACCAGTTTTTCGAGATACATCTCATCATTGCCGAACGCGGCTGCGGCTTCGCGCCGAGCGACTTCGAGTTGCGACGGTAACTCGGCTTCGGATTCAATCATGCGCATGCCACGTCCACCGCCGCCCCAGCTGGCTTTCAGCATCAAGGGGTAACCCACCTCGGCCGCCATCGCCTTCACTTGGTCGATATCGTGAGGCAGCGCGGTGGTGGCGGGCACCACTGGCACACCGGCGGCAATTGCGGCGTTACGCGCAGCGACCTTGTTGCCTAGTGTGCGCATGACGGCTGGCTGCGGCCCGATGAAAGCGATGCCGTTGGCGCTACAGGCTTCCGCAAAATCCGGGTTCTCGGACAGAAAGCCATAGCCGGGGTGAATAGCATCCACCCCCGCCTCCAGCGCGAGCCGGATGATGTCGTCGATATCCAGATACGCGGCAATCGGCTTCTTGCCCTCACCCACCAGATAACTTTCATCGGCCTTGAAGCGGTGCAGCGCAAAACGGTCTTCCGCCGCATAGATCGCGACCGTGCGAATACCTAGCTCGGTGGCGGCGCGCATCACGCGGATGGCGATCTCTGAACGGTTTGCAACCAGCAGCTTGTGGATTTTTTTCATAGGGTGGACCCATCGTGAATTGCGTCAGCCGCGCCGGGCCTTACCAAGCCCGGCGGCCTAAAACCGTGATTGTACGCAAGCTGCTGCGCCGCAATAAGATTCATTGCTGTACTAAGACAGTTGAACTGCCGCACAGGCGGCAACCCAAGAGCGCCGGATCATTCAAAGCAGCACGCCCAACCGACAGCAACCGATGCTCGTGTCGTATGGCCGTGACCAATCTAGCGACGCTTCGCTTCCTGCGCGACCCTGAGACCCACCGGATTGTCTCGGCGGTTGAGGTTATTGAGACCCATATGTCCTGGGTGTTTCTGGCCGGACAGGTTGCCTTCAAGCTGAAGAAACCCCTGCACAATGCCTATCTTGATTTCCGAACCGTCCAAGCGCGCTGCCGCGCCTGCCACGACGAGTTACGCCTGAACCGACGGCTTGCCCCCGATATTTACCTCGGCGTGGAAACAATCTCACGGGATGCCAAGGGAAGATTACGCTTTGGTACTGGCGGTGAACGGGTAGATTGCGTGGTTCGAATGCGCCGACTGCCCGAGCGCGTGATGCTGAGTAACAAGCTAGTAAAGCAGACGATCGGGCCTCGGGATCTGGAAGAAGTTGCTGCTTGTATCGCGCAATTCCATCGCAGCCTGCCCGCGTTGCGGCCCGCACCGGCCTCTTGGCGCAAAGTGATTGGCGAGGCGATTGATAGCAATGCAGCTGCTCTGCTGGCGTATCCGCAATGTCTACCGCCGGCCGAGGTAAACAGCCTGTGCCAACAACAGCGCGCTTTTCTGATGAGCCATGCTGCATGGATTGATACGCGTATTCATCAGGGCTGTATGGTCGAGGGGCATGGCGATTTACGCGCAGAGCATGTGTTCGTCAGCGATACCGTGGGCGCGATTGATTGTCTGGAGTTTTCAGCAGCGCTGCGGCAACTCGATCGCGCCGACGAGATTGGGTTTCTCGCGTTGGACTGTGAGCGACTCGCGGGCGAAGCGGTGGGTAATGCTCTACTTCAGCACTATCAAACGATCGCGCATGACTATCCACCGCCTGCGTTGCTGAATTTTTATCAGTCATTACGTGCAGCAGTACGTGCGCGACTGGCCATTCTGCGCTTGTCAGAACCAAGCTATCGCCCGTCTCAGGCGTGGGTCGATCGCGCACAACTGTGGCTGCATCTGGCAGCAAAGCATGCATCTGCGATGCGCCCGGATCAGCCCTGCATCAGGTCGACAATAGATCCGCCTTCATGACAGCGCCTGATTGCCTCGGCCAATAAGTCGGCGCAACTGACCACCTCGAGTTTGTTCGCCAAGGCGCTGCCGGCTGTGAGGCGTAATGGCACGCTATCGGTAATGAATACGCGCTCGATCATCGGGTCGCTAAGGACAGACGCAGCGTCTGTATTGAATAAGCCATGGGCGGCCAGCGCCCATACGGCGGTCGCGCCCTGTTGATGACAAGCCCGTGCCGCACGCAGCAAGGTCTGGCCACTGCTGATCAGGTCATCAAACAGCAAGACATGCCGACCACTGACCTCACCCACCAGCAACTCACCACTCAGCACGCCAGCGCTGCGAAATTTTTCGACGAAGCCCATGGTCACACTTCGGCCGAGTCTACGCTCCAACTTCTGTCGAAATAATGCCGCTCGCTTGACCCCACCGGCGTCTGGTGACACGACTGCGACCGCTGCGTCAGCACACAGATCACCGAGCAAATCTCCTACCTGATCATTGGACCGATCACCCAACTCATCAACTAGCTTCGCTGCAAACAGCGAGGTACAGTCCAGCGCCTCGGTGCGGCAGCGAAACGCATTTTGAAATGCGGCCGGGTTATGCACCTCCAGCACCATCAGCGCATCGGTACCAACGGCTTCGAACAGTTGCGCCAGATAACGCAGCGTGACCGGATCACGCGGCTGAGTCTTGCGATCTTTACGCGCAAATGCCAGATAAGGCACCACCGCCGTCACTTCTTTGGCCGCAGCATCTTTGAGTGTCGCAATGAAAAATAGCAAACGGCTGAGTTTGTCATTGACGCTTTGCGATGGCTCACCATACAGCGAGTGCAGCACGAAGCAGCTGCGCCCTCGAACACTCCGCAAGGGTCTGGCTTTGTGCTCGCCATCTTCGAACGTGCGCTCCTCATGTGGCGTGAGCGTCAGACCAAGCTGCTGTGCAATAGCGGCGCCCAGCACATGGCTGTGCTCAAGCGCGAACAGCATGAGTGAATTTTTTGGCATGGCGTGAGTCTTACGATTGACCAGTACCGTATCTTGGGCGGCACGGCATGGCTTTCTTTGACGTGTTCAATGGCGATGCCGATGGTGTGTGTGCGCTGCATCAAGTGCGGCCACATTGCCCGCACGGTGCGGTACTGGTCCCCGGTACCTGACAGACAAGCCAGCGCGTCATCCAGTGCGCGGGCAAAAACGACTTCACCAGAAGCACATCAAAACGCTGGCTACCGTAAAGCGGATTATGAGCGCTTGCCTTTTACCCCACCCTGTATGAAGGAGACACGCATGGCCAATTTAACTCGATTCAATCCGTTCGGCGAAATCACGCGCAATATGCCGTTCGGTAAACTCGATGAGCTTTTCGATAATTTGGAAAACATTCTGCCCACACGTATGTGGGAGCCAGTGCCGCGCATCAAGATGGATGTCGCCGAGGATAAACAGTCCTACACCGTGCACGCCGAGATACCCGGCGCGCGCAAGGATGACATCAAGGTCCAAGTTGAGGGGCGTCAAGTCACCATCATGGCCGAGGTGAAAAAGCAGAGCGAGACCCGCGAGGGTGAGCGCACGGTGCACGCAGAGCGCTACTACGGCCGCGAGTCGCGCAGCATCGTGCTTGATCACGAGGTCGACGAGAAGAAAGCCGTCGCCAAGTATGAAAACGGCATACTGGAGCTGAAGCTACCTATTCTCGAAGCATCGCGCGCTGCGCATTACTTGCCAATTCAATAAATCTTAGTTGGCCTG
>JAIXQV010000117.1 GCA_027485535.1 Oxalobacteraceae bacterium
CCGTGCTGAAGTAACTGTCCCAATACTGCTCACCAACGGCTTCAAACATTTCGATCGAGGCAATGCCGTCAAATTCGCCAGCCACGTCACGGTAATCTTGCAGGCGTAGGTCTGCACCTGCTGCGAGCCCCGCTTTTTGCAAGCGCTGCTCGGCAAATGCGAGCTGCTCGGTTGAGATGGTGAGCCCGGTGAGATGCATGCGATTTTGTGTGGCGAGTTCGGCAAAGCCACCCCAGCCGCACCCAATCTCCAACAAGCGCGCGCCCTCAGTCACGTTCAGCTGTGACAGGATGCGTGCGTATTTGGCCTGCTGCGCCTGTTGCAAGCTCATCTCTGGCGCTGGGAACAAAGCGCTGGAGTAGGTCATTGATGGATCCAGCCACAGACGATAGAAGGCATTACCAATGTCGTAGTGCGCGTGGATATTGCGACGACTGCCGGCTTTCGAGTTTCGATTGAACAGGTGACGGACGCGATACAACAAGCCGCCCCACCAGCTGCCGTAGATCGCCTCTTCCAGCGCGTTGCGATTGCGAACGAGTAGCTGAAGCAGCGCCGCCAGATCGTCAGTTTGCCAGTCACCCGCGATAAAACTTTCAGCAAAGCCGATGTCACCTGACTTCATCGCTGCCAGACAGGGCTTCCAGTTATGCAAGCGCAGCGCTACCGGAGCATCGCCTTCGCCGAATTGCAGCACGCTGCCGTCGGGGCAGGTCAGGCGCAAGGCGCCGTGCTGCAAACGACGTAGCATCTGCAGCAACATCCGTGCTTGCGGTGGCATAGACATACGGGTGACGTTGGCCGCAGTGTCCTGCGGTGACAGCTCAAGGCTCGCGCTCAGGGATTCATTCATCGGCTCAGGGCTTTCTCTGGAGGTATTGGTTTACTGAAAAACGGCACACGCTTGATGAATAGTCGCAGCGCTTGCCAGTGGATACGGGCAATCACGCCGAAACTCATCAGTGGGTGACGTAGAAATGCATTTACTGCGCGCCAGTCGCTGAGTGTTTGCAGATCGCCGCGCACGCTGGTCAGCAGTAATGGTCCTTCAGCATCATGATATTCAATGCGCGCCACCACGCGCTCGATCTGATCGGCGCCTTGTGCTTGAAGCGTGCGCATGAAACGAAAGCGATAACTTCCGTCGACCGCACAAAATGGCGACACATGAAACACTTTGCTGGCACTGAGTGTCTGCCCCCAGCGCATCGGTCCGCCGGTGTCCAACAAATAGCAGTGGCGCTCACCAAACGTGTTATTCACCTCACACACGATCGCGCGCAGTGCGCCGTCGCGGCGGTGGCAGAACCAGAACGACACCGGGTTGAACACGTAGCCTAACACGCGCGGGAAAGTCTGCAGCCAAATCTCGCCGTCAGCATCCGAGATGCCTTCGTCGCGCAGTAGTGTATCTATCCATGGCAGCAGCGGCGTCTTGCCATCGCCATGATCACTGTCGTAAAACGATAGCAAATTAAATCGGTTACGACCGCACAGCCGGCTACCCAAGCCCTGATCACCCAAGCTACGTAGCGGCAGCATCAGCGTGAATACACCATAGCTAAATACATTTTCAGCCGGTCGCAGCCGTTGATGCCGGACCGACCCGATACTGAGCATGGTACGTGCTGTATTCAATCGAAATTCCTCACGCAGCCTGTTTTGCAGGCAAGTCGGACTGCGCAGCAATAGCCGCTGCCACTGCCAAGCCCGACTTCAGACCATCTTCATGAAATCCGTAACCAGTCCAGGCGCCGGCAAACCAAGTATTGCGCTCACCTTGCATCGAGAGTAGCTGACGCTGCGCATTAATCGCCGGTCCATCGAACACGGGGTGCGCATAATCAAAGCTTGCCAGTACTTTGGCAGGATCAGGTGCGTGGATAGGATTGAGCGAGACGATGATAGGTGTTTTGACGGGTAGCGGTTGTAGTTTGTTGAGCAGATAGTGCACGCAAACACGAGACTCATCCGTGCCGGTGCTTTCATAGTTCCACGCGGACCAAGCCTTGCGGCGCTCGGGTAAACAAGACGCATCGGTATGCAAGATCGCCCGGTTCGGTTGGTAGCCTACGGCTGCCAACATCGCGTGCTCGGCGTCACTGGCGTCTTGCAGTAGGCGCAATGCCTGATCGCTGTGTGTTGCCAGTACCACGTGGTCATACAACTGCACACCACGTGCGGATTCAAGACGGACCTGATAGCTCGCGCCAACCGGAACGCGCCGTACCGAACTCACCTCTGCGTTCAGATAGCTTTGCGGAATCGTCTCCAGCATTTTCTGCACATAGTGTCGCGCGCCGCCGGTCACGGTGTGCCACTGCGGACGGTCGCTGACTTGAATCAATCCATGGTTGTGGCAGAAGCGCACGAAGGTAGCGAGTGGAAATGCCAGCATCTGCTCGGTGGGGCAGGACCAGATACAACCGGCCATCGGTAACAGGTACCAATCACGAAACTCTGCGCTGTACTGGTTCGCATCCAGAAATTCACCGAGCGGAATTTCATCCATGGCGCCTGCTGTCAGCGCCATTTCGGTAGTTTGGCGATTGAAGCGCATGATGTCGCGCAGCATGCGCCAGAAGCGCGGCGACAAAAGATTACGTCGCTGTGCAAACACCGTATCAAGGTTGCTGCCTGCCCACTCCAGAGTACGTGCGCCGGTGGCGGATGACATTGGCATCTTCACCGCGAACGACATATCGCTTGCGCTGGTGTGAACCTTCAGCTGTTCAAACAGGCGTACCAGATTCGGGTAGGTGCGATGATTAAACACCAGGAAGCCGGTATCTACACCAAACTGCTGACCATCAATATCGACATCCACTGTGTTGGTGTGCCCACCAAAGTAGTGGCCAGCTTCGTACAGCGAGACATCATGGCCATCGCGCGATAGTTGCCAAGCGGCAGAGAGTCCCGAAATACCGGAACCGACGACTGCGATCTTCATATCGAGTCCTGACAATCAAGAATAAAAATACTGCGACGCCCGACAGGTAGTGACTAGGATCGGGGGGGAAGGTCACCCTGGCGTGCCGCCAGCGGAAAGCCGGGAGGCGTCGCAGCAAAAAAGCGTGCGCTACTGTGGTCCGAGCGCTTTTTCGAGTGCGCTGACGAAGGACTTCTCATCAGGCCGTGTCATGCTGCCGAAACTGCCGACCAATTTGCCATCGCGGTCGATCAGGTACTTATTGAAATTCCAGGACGGCTCTTTAGCGCCGGCCTTTTGCATCGCGGAGAATAAAGGATTCGCATCCTTTCCTTTCACCGAGGTTTTCGAGAACATCGGAAACTTCACGCCATAGGTGTTATGGCAGAAGTCCGCGATCTTCTTGTTGTCGTCAGGTTCCTGCGAAAAATCATTCGAAGGAAAACCGAGCACGACCAGGCCTTTTTCTTTGTACTTGGCGTACAACTTTTCCAAGCCTTCATATTGCGAAGTAAAGCCGCAATAGCTTGCGGTATTCACGACCAATACCGCTTTGCCTGCATACTGGCATAAGTCCTGTTGCGCTTCGTCTTGCAAGCGATTGAACTTATGATTCAACAGCGCGGGGCAATTGGCGGCAAATGCAAGGCCGGGCAAGACAGCCGACAGCAAAACCAGCGTCAAAGGTAGCGGCTTGAGGCGGAGAGAGAAAGAAGATTTCATCGCTGTTTAGCCTAGGGATTTATATTCGATAGATTGATTCTAGCTTGCTTTGAAAAATCTTTCCGGCGGCCCATAAATCGCTGATCTAGCCATGAAAAGATGCGATATTCATTCGACACCAATTGGTAGTATTTTTTGTGTCAAATCAGCATCGAAAAGCCAGCTGAGCGCTGACGAAACAGGGATTACCTAACGTACGAAGCCTGGGAAAACGCGCCACCAAACTACCCAGCGATTAGCGCTTGAATACCCATAGCGCGGCTCTATTGAAGAGAGACATGATGCGACATTTGATTCTCGTGCTGGGTGATCAGCTCAGCATGAATAGCCCGGCGTTCTCTGACTTCGACCCGGCGCAAGATACCGTGCTGATGATCGAGGCCGACAGCGAGGCCACCGAAGTCTGGTCGCACAAGGCCCGCATTGTGATGTTTCTCTCCGCCATGCGACATTTTGCAGAGGCCTTGCGAGCGCGTGATTGGCCAGTTGACTACCGAAGTATTGCAGATCAGCCCGCCGGCAGTTTCGCATTCCGACTCGAGCAGGCGCTACAACACCATCGGCCGAAGGCACTCAAATTGCTCGAGGCTGGAGAATTCAGAATGCAGCGCCTGATTTCTGATGTCTGCGAGGCGAATCAAGTCGCTTGTCACTGGGTCGACGATACGCATTTTCTGTGCAGCCGAGCCGAGTTCGCGGCGTGGGCCAAGACCAAGCGCGAGTTACGCATGGAGTTCTTCTATCGCGAAATGCGTAAGCGGCATCAGGTGCTGATGCAAGGTCGCGAGCCCGTTGGTGGACAGTGGAACTTCGACGCAGAAAACCGCAGCGGCTATCCCAAAAAAACGGGCCCCGGTGAGATACCGTTACCGGCCGCTTTCGCACCGGATGGGCTAACTAAGGCGGTAATCGCCGAAGTTGAGCAGCGTTTCCCCGATCATCCGGGAACCGCTGCGCATTTTTTCTGGCCGGTCACGCGTGAACAGGCGCTGATCTCCCTCGATCACTTCATCCGCGATCGTCTGCCAAATTTCGGTAAGTACCAAGATGCGATGTGGACTAACACGCCCGCAGGTTGGCACTCACTGTTGTCAGCAGCACTGAATCTGCACTTGCTTGATCCGCGCGAGGTGATCGCGGCGGCGGAGCAGGCCTACCAAGCGGGCAGCGCACCGCTGGAGGCAGTCGAGGGATTCATACGCCAAGTTCTAGGGTGGCGCGAGTTTATTCGCGGTGTGTACTGGCTCGATATGCCAGGTATGCGTAATGCCAATTTCTACGGACATCAGCGCGATTTACCGCGCTGGTTCTGGACCGGTGAGACGCAGATGGCTTGCGTGCGCGATTCCTTGCAACAGACACTGGCCTACGGTTATGCGCACCATATCCAACGGCTGATGGTGACGGGGAATTTCGCGCTGCTGGCTGAACTGTCGCCGCAGCAAGTTGAAGACTGGTACCTCGCAATTTATGTCGACGCGATTGAATGGGTCGAGCTACCCAACACGGCAGGTATGGCTTTGCACGCCTGCGGCCCGCGCTTCACCAGCAAACCCTATGTCGCCAGCGGCGCGTACATCCAGCGGCAAAGCAACTACTGCGCGGGCTGCCGCTATGACCCGGCGCAACGTGCCGGCGAGAACGCCTGTCCGTTCACGACCTTGTACTGGAACTTCATTGAACGTCACGCCGCGGCGCTGGCGAACAATCCGCGTACCGCGCTAATGGCAAAAAATTTGAGCCGACTGAGTGAGCAAGAGCGGGCCGCCATCAGGCGGCAGGCGTCAACGATACTGAGTAACTTGGACGCGCTCTGATAGCAAATTGAAAATTAGTATGTGTCATGCCGATGTCACGCCTGTGTCATCTGAGGTGCTGCACAATCGTTATCAAGCATTGTTGATAAAATCAGGGCAATTTCTTGCAAACGCTGGACTCTTCGCATGCTGTACCCCGAGCTTTTTCGATCCCTTGAGCAGGTGCGCTGGAACATGGAAACCGATATTCCATGGGATGAATTCGATGGTGACAAGCTATCGGATGAACAGGCGCGCACCATCAAGATGAATGCCATCACCGAGTGGGCCGCGCTGCCTGCGACCGAGATGTTCTTGCGTGATAACCGCAACGACAGTGATTTTTCTGCCTTTATGTCGGTCTGGTTTTTCGAAGAACAAAAGCACGCGCTGGTGCTGATGGAGTATCTGCGCCGCTTTCGTCCCGATCTGCAACCCACCGAGGAAGAGTTGCACAAGGTACGATTTGAGTTCGATCCCGCGCCGCCGCTAGAAACCCTGATGTTGCACTTCTGCGGCGAGGTGCGCTTGAATCATTGGTACCGCTGCGCGGCCGAGTGGCATACCGAGCCGGTCATCAAGCAGATTTACAAGATCATCAGCCAAGACGAAGCGCGACACGGCGGCGCCTATTTGCGCTACATGAAAAAAGCGCTCACCCAATTCGGCGATAACGCACGCGCAGCGTTCGCCAAAATCGGTGTGCTGATGGCGTCAGCGCGACGCACAGAAAAGCCTTTGCATCCGACCAACCTGCACGTGAATCAGTCGCTATTCCCGAATGACACGGTGCAGAGCCGTTTGCCTGATCCGCAATGGCTGGAAGCCTGGCTCGATAACCAGATCAAGTTTGACGACCAATGGGAAACCAAAGTGGTCGACCGAATCCTGCACAACCTGTCGCTGCTTTTCGAGCGCAGCTTTACCAGTGTGCAGGAGTTGAATAGATATCGGAAGGAAGCAGTCGCCCGACTCGCGCCGACCTAGCCGCCTTCAAAAAAGCGCGATCTATTCTTTGTGGTGCTGGTGGTGGCCGTGATGCTCATGCATCTCGCCTTTTTTCATCGGCATTTTCATCTCCACTACCTCAACCGTCGTTTCAATTTTGCCGGCCTTGCGGAAGTTGAGTGTGAGCGGAAACTTGTCGCCGACGGCGAGCGGTTTTTTCAGACCCATCAGCATGATGTGAATGCCGCTGCCGGGTTTCATCTCGACCCGCTGCCCACTCTTCAACTCGAGTTGATCAAGCGCACGCATCTTCATCACATCACCTTCCATGGCCATGGTGTGAATCTCGATACGCGATGATGCCGGCGAGCTACCGGAGAGCAATGCGTCATCGGCGCCTTTATTTTCGATTTGCAGGAAGGCAGCGCCGTTAGGCATCTTGCCGACGGTGGCTCGCGCGACTGCTTTGTCAATCACGATCGATTGCGCCTGTGCGGTACCGATCAGGCCTAGAAGAAAAAGTGCGCAGACGCGCCATAGGATCTTGCTCATGAATGCTCCGGGAGAAAAATAGAAAGGCGGAAATGGAAAGGCAAGATTATAGGCTTAAGCGCCGCCCTCAAAATTGTGTTGGCGCCAAGCTTCGAACACAACAACCGCCACTGCGTTCGACAGATTAAGGCTGCGATTGTCGGGTCGCATCGGAAGCCTGATGCGCTGCTGCGCCGGAAAACTATCGCGCAGCGCCGGGTCCAGGCCGCGCGTCTCAGCGCCGAATACAAATACATCGCCCGCTTCGAAGCGCAGCGATGAAAACAGGGACGAGCCATGCGTCGTGAATGCAAAAATTCTTGCCGGGTTGGGTTTGGTTGAATTCAAAAATGTTTGCCAGTTCGGATGAACTTGCATTGCTGCGTACTCGTGATAATCAAGGCCAGCACGCCGCATGCGTGCATCCTCCAGTGGGAACCCGAGCGGTTCGACCAAGTGCAACTGCGCACCAGTATTCGCGCACAGTCGAATCACATTGCCGGTATTAGGCGGTATCTCTGGCTCGACTAGTACAACATGAAACACAGTACTCTCCTCTAGCGTCAGCGCGCAGGCGTTCGCGCAAAAACCAGATTGGTCACGCGCGCTGCGCCGTTGCGCTTGAGTGTGGCAGCAAGTGCCTCCAGCGTCTCGCCAGTGGTCATGACATCGTCGACCAGCAGCACGTGCTGGCCAACGACTGTATCCCGGCGCATCAAGCTGAAGGCGCCGCGCATGTTACCGCGTCGCTGCGCAAGCGGCAGCAACGACTGGGGCTCGGTGTCACGTACCCGAACGCATAACTCGGTCGCTAGTGGAAGGCGCCACGCACGTGCCATCGGTTTAGCAATTTCATGCGCTTGATTAAATCCGCGCTGTGCAATCCGTTCTGCTGATAGGGGCACTGCCAGCATGACCGCGGCGTTCGCTACTGCCTCGCGCGGGACGATGGTCATCAGCAAATCAGCGAATACAGCGGCCAGCGGGAGATGCGCGTGAAACTTCAAGGCTTGGACCAAGGTATCGATCGGTGCTGCGTAGTCGGTTGCTGCAAAACTCGCATCAAATGAGGGTGGTTTCGCGGCGCAAGCACTACAGTGAGTTTGGGTACCAGGCAGTGTGATCGCGCAGCGGCGACAGCGTGTGCGTAAGTTCGCGATGTGGCGCTTGCGACACGCTGGGCACAAGAGGCTGGCCTGGTGGCTGCCGCATAATGCGCAGCTGCTGGCAAGCAGCTGAGTCGCCATCGTCTCCATGGCTCTCGGGATAGAGCACTGTTGAAAGAATTTCATCGCAATGCACTGGGTTACACTGCGACGCATTGTCTTGATGTTTGGCAGGTTCTACGATCTTCATGAGTTCAATGCATGACGTCCCCAAGCGAGACGCACACAGCGCGCCAATATCGGTCGCGGCAGTACGTCAGTCGTTCGCGCATCCGGCGCATTGCGAGCCTTCACAATTTTTAAGGCGTGAGATTTCTGTGCGCATGCAGGAGCGACTTGGTCTCATCAAGATCAAGCCAGAGCGTGTGCTGGATGCCGCTTGCGGCGAAGGCCGCGACTTGCTGGTGTTACAGCAGGCCTACCCTGAAGCACAGCTGCTGGGAGTCGACGCCGCTTTGCCGATGCTGAGCGTTGCGCGCACCGTAAGCGCCGCCTCGCACTCAGCACTGCAAACATTTGTGTCAAGACTGTTGGGTGGTCATCGGCTGCACCCGCCTGCTGCCCAACTTGCTTGCGCCGACTTTGCGCACTTGCCCCTCCCAAGTGGCAGCATTGATCTGCTGTGGTCCAACCTCGCCTTGCACTGGCATCCGCAGCCGCACGCCGTGATCGCAGACTGGGCGAGGGTGCTGCGCAGCGACGGTCTGTTGATGTTCAGCTGCTTCGGCCCCGATACGTTTGCTGAGTTGCGCGACGTGTTTCAGGCGCAGCAGATGCCGTCGCGCGTTTTGCCCTTTGTAGACTTGCATGATTACGGCGACATGCTGCAAGCCGCCGGCATGGCTACCCCGGTCATGGATATGGAAAAAATCACGCTGACCTATGCAGATACGGCGGCGCTGTTGGCCGATGTGCGTGCGTTTGGCGGCAACCCTCTACAGGATCGTCCGCGCGGCTTGCAGGGGCGTCGGCAGTGGCAGCAGATGTTGAGGCTGCTCGATCAGCGGCGTGATAGTGATGGCCGAATCAGACTCACAGTGGAGGTGATTTACGGCCATGCATTTCGTCCTGTGCCAAGACGCAACAGTAGCGGCGAGGCGATTATTCGTTTCGAGCCAAGGCGCTGAAGCCCTTTTGCAATCCATGGGGTTGAGCCCAACCTAAACCGGCTAATCAGCCTCGATTTACGATCATTTCGTCTTCACCAACCCAACTGCCCAGTACCATACGAAATATTTTAAATTTGATATCTCCGTTGCACAGGTCTTGCTATAGTTTTCACTTGGCGGCCATTATCGATTGCACTTATACTCGCGCTCGGTTTGCGGGGCTGGGCTTTATTTCTCGGCTGTTTTCCGGAAAACTATTTGCCTGACAAATAACGATATTTCACGCAGCGGCGCTGCTTTGCGGTCTTCTCATGAACCAAATATCTCTGAAATTTTTTGCTTTTCTGTCATCTTTGATTTTTATCTCTGCAGCAGCCCAGGCTGAAGGCTTGACCGGTGACGCGGCGGCTGGTCAAAAGAAAAATGCCACTTGCATTGGCTGCCACGGCATCATTGGTTATCAGGCCAGCTTCCCAGAGGTCTACAAGGTCCCCAAGATTTCGCAGCAAAACGCCAAGTACATTGAAGCTGCGTTGAAGGCTTATAAATCTGGTGAGCGTAAGCACCCCACCATGCGCAGCGTTGCGCAGAGCCTCACCGATCAAGATATTGCTGATCTGGCCGCCTACTACGAGCAGCACGGTAACAAAGTGGCCGTCGCTGAGCAGGCGGTAGAGCCGCCAAAAGTGGTGGCCGACTTGCTGACCAAGGGCGGCTGCGCAGGCTGCCACGGCGCCAACTTCAACAAGCCAATGGACCCAAGCTATCCCAAGCTGGCTGGACAGCACCGCGACTATCTTTACATTGCGTTGAAGTCTTATCAGGAGCAGGGCCACAGCACCTGGGGCAGAAACAACGCCATCATGTCTGGCATGGCCAAACCTTACACCCGAGCAGAGTTGAAGAAAATCGCCGATTATCTGGGCAGCTTGCCGGGCGAACTGCAGGCATTGCCACAATCAAAATTCCGCTGAAATAAGTCAGCCTTAACCATTACCCAAATTACAGCGAACTGATCATGTTTGAGACATTCGAAAAAAAGCTTGCCACCGCGACGGTGGGCGCGCTGTGCTGGTGGTCTGGCATCGCCAGTGCGGTCAATGACCTGCCCGGTGGTCCGGCGGTTCATCAACTGAATTTGCCACCCGCGGTGACCAAAATCGCCGAAGAGCAGCACTCGCTGCACTGGATGATGATGATCATCTGCTTGGGTATTTTTGTGGCCGTGTTTGGCGTGATGTTCTACTCGATTTTCAAGCACCGCAAATCGGTTGGGCATCAGCCCGCGACTTTCCATGAGTCGATCAAGGTGGAGCTGGCGTGGACGATCGTGCCGTTCATCATCGTGATCGTGATGGCGATCCCTGCTACCCGTACCGTGGTAGCCCAGAAAGATACCTCTAACGCAGATCTCACCATCAAGGCGACCGGCTACCAGTGGCGCTGGGGCTATGAGTACCTGACGGGTGAAGGCAACGGCATTAACTTCGTATCGTCGCTCGATAACGAGCACCGGCTGATCTCTGACAGCGGTGCCAAGGGCGTGTCGATCGATAACTACCTGCTGAAAGTCGATCACCCGCTGGTGGTGCCGGTCAACAAGAAGGTACGCATTATCGTGACCGGCGGCGATGTGATTCATGCTTTCGCAGTGCCGGCTTTCGGCATCAAGCAGGATGCGATCCCTGGCTTCGTTCGTGACACCTGGTTCCGCGCTGAGAAGACTGGTGACTTCTACGGTCAGTGCCAAGAGCTGTGCGGTAAAGAGCACGCCTATATGCCGATCCACGTCAAAGTACTAAGCCAAGAGGATTACGCCGCTTGGGTCAAGAGTAAGCAAGAGACTAAGACAGCAGCGGTGTCGGCAGCAGATCCGGCAGCGGCTAAGTCGACAAACTGAAATTTCAAATACAAGACTGATTGGGAGCAGACATGAGCGCTGTGATTGATACGGGTGGCCACGTAGGGGCACATGATCATGATGATCACCACCACGCGCCGACAGGGTGGCGTCGCTGGGTTTTCGCCACCAACCACAAAGACATCGGTACCCTCTACCTAGTCTTTGCGTTCACCAACTTGTTGATTGGTGGGGTGTTGGCACTGATGATTCGTGCCGAGCTGTTCCAGCCTGGTTTGCAGATCGTGAACCCAGAGCTGTTCAACCAGCTCACCACCATGCACGGCTTGATCATGGTGTTTGGCGCGATCATGCCGGCGTTCGTTGGTTTTGCGAACTGGATGGTACCGCTGCAGATCGGCGCGTCAGACATGGCATTTGCTCGCATGAATAACTTCAGCTTCTGGCTGACGATTCCTGCGGCGGCACTGCTGTTGATGTCGTTCTTCATGCCAGGCGGCGCGCCTGCGACTGGCTGGACCATCTACGCACCGCTCACCATGCAAATGGGCCCATCAATGGATGCAGCGATTTTCGCGCTGCACCTGCTGGGTGCTTCATCGATCATGGGCTCGATCAATATCGTGGTCACCATCCTTAACATGCGCGCTCCTGGCATGACGCTGATGAAGATGCCGATGTTCGTCTGGACTTGGCTGATCACAGCTTACCTGCTGATTGCTGTTATGCCTGTGCTGGCTGGTGCGATCACCATGACCCTGACCGACCGTCACTTCGGTACCACCTTCTTCAACCCGGCTGGTGGTGGTGATCCAGTCATGTTCCAGCACATTTTCTGGTTCTTCGGACACCCTGAGGTGTACATCATGATTTTGCCGGCGTTCGGCATCATCAGCCAGGTTGTGCCAGCGTTCTCGCGCAAGCAGTTGTTTGGCTACGCGTCGATGGTGTACGCAACCTCCTCGATCGCGATTTTGTCGTTCATCGTCTGGGCGCACCACATGTACACCACTGGTATGCCAGTGACGGGTCAACTGTTCTTCATGTACGCCACGATGCTGATCTCGGTACCAACTGGCGTGAAGGTCTTCAACTGGCTCGCAACCATGTGGAAAGGCGCGATGACCTTTGAAACCCCAATGCTGTTCGCGGTGGGTTTCATCTTCGTGTTCACCATGGGCGGCTTCACTGGCCTGATTCTGTCGGTCGCGCCGATTGATATCCAGCTGCAAGATGGCTACTACGTGGTGGCGCACTTCCACTATGTGCTGGTCGCAGGCTCGCTGTTTGCGATGTTCTCAGGTTTCTACTACTGGGCGCCGAAGTGGACCGGTGTGATGTACAACGAAGCGCGTGGCCGTCTGCACTTCTGGTGGACCATGATCTCGTTCAACGTCACTTTCTTCCCGATGCACTTCCTCGGTCTGGCCGGTATGCCACGTCGTTATGCTGATTACCCGATGCAGTTGGCTGACTTCAATGCACTGGCATCGGTCGGCGCATTTGCATTCGGCTTGGCGCAGGTCTACTTCCTGGTTGCCATCGTGATCCCGGGTATGCGCGGTCAAGGTGAAAAGGCACCGCAGCGTCCATGGGAGGGTGCTGAGGGCCTGGAGTGGGAAGTTCCTTCCCCTGCGCCTTTCCACACCTATGAGACACCGCCGAAGCTGAACGCCGATGCAACGCGTGTTGTTCACGGCTGATTGACCGAAAGCCAATGTCCTCGGAGAAGAAGCGCGGAAACCTACGGCTGGCGATCATCCTCGCCAGCGTCGCGCTCGCCTTCTTCATGGGGATAGTCGCCAAGATGTTGCTGTTGGGACGGCCATGAATTCGTCCTACTCGCTCAACTACCGCTTGATGGGCAAGCTGTTGATCGTGGCAGCCGGGATGTTTGCCTTTGGCTACATGCTGGCGCCCATCTACAAAGCGATTTGCAATTGGACGGGTATCAATGTGTTGGCGCTCGGCGAGCGCGAAGCCGCTGGTTCCATGAATGCGCGTGCCACGGCGAAAAATACACAGGTGGATTACTCGCGTACCGTCATGGTCGAGTTCGATACCAATGCGCGTGGCGCTTGGAAGTTCCGTCCCGAGATTCGTAATGTCCAGCTTCACCCCGGTGAGCTGACGACGGTGATGTTCGAAATCGAAAACCAGCAGCCGCGTACCGTGAAAGTTCAGGCGATACCGAGCTACGCGCCCGGGCAAGCAGCGGCTTACTTCAACAAGCTGGAGTGTTTCTGCTTTACTGAGCATACCTTGGCAGCTGGTGAAGTGCGTCGCTGGCCTGTGGTGTTTTACATCTCGCCGAAAGCCCCACGCGATCTGGGCACGGTGACCTTGTCGTACACATTTTTTGAAGTCGGTGGCGCAGTGCCAAAACCTGTTGCCGCAGCGGTGAAGCCTGCGAAAGCGCCTGTGCAGGCAGTCGCAGGCGTATGAGCGCAGAGGGAGAGAACGGTTCCTCGCTGAGCAACATGCTGCGTAGTTTCAAGGTGGTAGCGTGGTCGTTCATCGGCATCCGGAAGCAAAGTGAGTTCCACACGGATGGGAACTCGGTGAAGCCGGTGCACGTAATTATTGTTGGTGTGTTGTTAGCGTTACTTTTTGTGCTTGGATTGATTACGGTAATCAATCTAGTGGTTTTAGCTTAGTCAGGAGAGAAACATGAGTGCGAACACGCACGATTCCCACGGTCATTATTTCGTTCCCGGGCCGTCACGGCACCCGGCGATGGCTTCTCTGGGGTTGTTCTTTGTGATGTTTGGTGCAGTACAGTGGGTGAACGACAGCTCATGGGGCAAGTACTCGGTACTGTTCGGGCTCGTTTTTTTCCTCGTGGTGTTGGCGCAGTGGTTTACTGACGCCATCTCCGAGAGCGAAGGCGGGCACTACGCCATGAATGTGGACCGCTCTTTCCGCTGGAGCATGAGCTGGTTCATTTTCTCCGAAGTGATGTTTTTCGGTGCATTCTTCGGCGCGCTGTGGTGGGCGCGTGTGCACTCGCTGCCTAATCTCGGGTCTGGCGACACCATGGGTCTGCTTTGGCCTGACTTCAAAGCGGCATGGCCTAGCGTCGTAGCGGGTGCGACGACCTCGCCGGCCGGCACGATCGACAAATTCGAGATCATGTCACCGCTGGGTCTGCCCACCATTAACACCGCATTGCTGCTGACCTCAAGCGTGACAGTCACTATTGCGCACCATGCAGTTCGTGCGGGTGAGCGTGGCAAGGCAATCGCTTACATGTGGGCTTCCGTCGCGCTCGGCGTGATCTTCCTGATCTGCCAAGGCTACGAGTATTACCATGCTTACTCTGACTTGAACCTGAAGCTGTCGTCCGGTGTTTACGGTTCCACCTTCTTCATGCTGACCGGTTTTCATGGTTTCCATGTATTGCTTGGTACGCTGATGCTGCTATTCATCACACTGCGCTTGCAGCGTGGCCACTTCACTGCGGATCGTCACTTTGGCTTTGAAGGCGCGTCGTGGTACTGGCACTTCGTTGATGTGGTCTGGCTCTGCCTGTACATCTTGGTGTACTGGCTCTGATCCGAGACGAATAAACAAAGGGCCGTCATGTGACGGCCCTTGTTTTTTATGCGTTATGTGATCGGCGGTGGTTAGTGCGTTTGTAGCGACTGGCCGTGGTGGATAGTCTGCAAGCTTCGCTGCAAAATCTATTGTGCTGGGAAATGACCGGTCGGCGTGATGTAACCCAACCACCAAAGAATCAGGATGCCCGCGAAAAGCGCGACCGATAAGCCAATCCGAATCGTGAGTGCATACGCCATGTTCCGGCTACGGTCGGCGCCTCCCCGCTTCAGCATGAAATAGCCTGCCATCACCAAGCTGGCGACAATGGCGAGAAACACGACAGAGATCAAAATTTTCATGGCAGAAGTGGACAAGTCCGCGAACGAAACGCAAGCAACAGAGCGCCACGATAACAGATTCGTGCAGAGCGCGATGTTCAGCCGCCAATGGTGGCTGCTCCTGTTGCTGACGGTCTTGTTTGTTGGTCTGACGAGCAGCTTGGGTTTTTGGCAACTCAGTCGTGCGCATTTGCGTGAGCAGATCGAAGCAGAGCAGACGCGCAATGCAGCGCTGCCAGCCTTAAACAATGCGCAGCTTGAAAATCTCGCGACCGATAGCCAGCTGCTCTACCGTAGTCTGGCGCTGGAGGGACGCTGGATGTCGCAGTGGTCGGTGTATCTGAACCGACCCATGCAGGGGCAGGCAGGTTTCTGGGTCATGACGCCGTTGCAACTTGAGAGTGGCGGCGTGGTGCTAGTTCAGCGTGGCTGGGCGCCGCGTGACCCGGTGCTGCCCAACAAAGCCCCCACTTTAAAAAACGCGCCTGATCGCGTTCACGTGAGTGGGCAATGGATCTCACCACCCTCCCGGCTGATGGAGCTGGAAAGCACTGCTAGCTCACCCGATACGTCTTTTTCTCAGGTGCGGCAAAATCTCGATGTGGTCCAGTACGAGCGCGAAACCGGTTTGAAGATCAGAGCGGTGATGCGACAAAACAGTACGGCGGATGACGGGCTGTCGCGAGAATGGCCAAACTTGGCCTCGCGAGCGCAGACCAACCGTGGTTATGCGTTTCAGTGGTTCGCCATGGCAGCTGTCGGTTTGTTGTTGTTCTTGTGGTTTCAGGTGTTCCGCAAGCGCCGTGCCGTCAACTCATCCGCCTCTTCCTGAGTGAATGCCTAAGTGAATACCTGAGTGAATACCTTATCCAATGACTGAACCTGCAACAACCAGTTTGCCGATGTCCGAGCCGACACAAGCCCCCGATGCTCAGCGCACAAAACGTGGCCGCTGGAAGCTGCTGCTCTTGCTTCTGGTGACCTTGGCGCCCGTCATCGCGTCTTACTTCACGTATTACGTGATCCGTCCGCAGGGCGAGAATTTTTATGGCCAGCTCATCTCGCCACAGGTCGAGCTACCGGATCTCGAGGTGCTGAATAGTCAAGGCCAAACAGTCAATCTGCGCAGCTTGCGCGGGCAATGGTTGTTGATCACGGTCGCGGATGCGGCATGCGATGCAGCGTGCGAGAACAAGCTTTACCTCAGCCGGCAGATTCATATTGGCCTCGGCCCTGAACAGGACCGCCTTGAGCGCGTCTGGCTGTCCTTGGGACATCAAGCAGCACCTGAGCGTTTGGCAAAGGTCTTGGAAGGTGCGACGGTGCTTCGCACCGAAGACAAAGCGATTTCCAGCTGGCTGCAGCCGGATTCAAAGCAACAGCTTTCCGATCATTTTTATTTGGTGGATCCGCAGGGTTTCTGGATGATGCGATTTCCGCCAGATCCCGATTTGAAGGCAGCTGCCAGCATCAAGAAAACGCTCAACCGGCTAATGCGTGCCGCAAAATTCTGGGACCGTCCGGGCCGCTGACATGAAAAACAAAACCTTTACAACTTGGCTGACGCTGGTGCTGGGTGCCTTCGGCCTGCATCGTTTTTATCTCTACGGCTCGCGCGATGCGATCGCGTGGCTGATGCCGATTCCAACAGCGCTTGGGGTCTATGGCTTCGAGCGTGTTGCCGAGTACGGTTTAGATGATGTGCTCAGCTGGTGGCTATTGCCACTGCTGGGTTTCCATCTGGCGGCGGTGTGTCTGACTGCCATCGTGTATGGGCTCATGCCACAGGAGCGTTGGAATCTGCGCTTCAATCCCGAGGCAGATGCCGAGGCGAGTGCGGGCGCAACCAGCTGGATGACGATCTTTCCTGTGATTATCAGCCTGATGCTGGGTACAGTATTCTTGCTTTCGGCATTCGCTTACGCATTCCAGCGGTACTTCGAGGTCACGGTATAGGGCTGAATCAGCCTGGCTCGGTGCTGGCTTGTGATGGTGGCACTAGCGCCTTGTAGACCTTCCAGGTCGTATGCCCAACCAACGGCGCTGTAATGGCCAGCGCGGGCAGGAACAACACCAAACTCGCCCCGATCAACAGGGCGATTAACACGGCCCACGTCAGCATGGCCGCTGGGTTTTGCCAAAGCGCGATGGCGCTGGCTGCAATCGCCTCGATGGTATCGGCGTCACGATCCAGCATCATCGGCATCGACACCACCGAGATCGCAAACACCAGGCTGGCAAACACAAACCCGACGCCTGTCCACACCATCAAGAACGGCAGGTTCGACACGGACGTGATTTTCATCAGCATGCCGGTCACATCCACATAGTCGTGGGTCGCAAACAAGGCGAACAGCACCACCGAAACACGGGCCCAGACGATCATCAGAAACGTCAGGATCGCCGCAAAGAAGGCGATCGACTTCCAATTGCGCGACCAGGATTTCAGGCTTTGACGAATCGAGATTTGGCCACTCAAGTCATACTGCCGCGAAAGATCGTAGATGCCGCAGCAGACAAACGGACCCATCAGGAAAAAGCCAGCGGTCAGACCCATCGTCATCTGCCAAATATTGGCGTACATGGAGAAAATCGCCTGACCCATCAGCACGAACAACAGTCCGTAGACCACTCCGGCAAAGCGGGTGGCGCGCATCTCGCGCGCGCCGTCCGCCAACAGGCCGACCACGGCGGATGGTGGCAGCGGCGCTGCTGGAAACGCCAATGAAAGCGTGCTCATGTGTGACCTCCTGCAACAAAATGCCCGCGTGGACCGGCTCATCCTAGCCCGGCTGCTGCCGTAGTGGCAAGCCCGCCCGGCCCTTAAAACTGCGGTCCGCCAAGCGATTTGCTGGCCGTAATCTGGCTCGGACAGGGTGGGGCGCAAAAGCTATAATTTCGGGTTGAAAAAGTGTTCCGAAGACCCCGCCCATGCAAGCGCGCCCTACCTTGAATCCAGTCGGTGTTGGGCCTAGTGTCGGGGCGATACGCGGCGTCTATAGACCATGTCTGATCCTATCCAAGTGCCATCCAGCAGCAGCGCCAGAATCGAGCGGCCAATGAGCCCCTCGCTGCTCGGTCAGTACCTCGCGCTGTGCAAGCCGCGGGTGCTGCATCTGATCGTATTCTGCGCGTTCATTGGCATGGTGCTGGCCATTCCCGGTATGCCCTCGCTGGACGATGCGCTACGAATGCTCCTCGCGAGTGTCGGCATTTGGCTGGTTGCTGCTGCCGCTGCCGCGTTCAACTGCCTGGTTGAAAAGAGTATCGATGCAAAAATGCGCCGCACCGCTTGGCGCCCGACAGCACGTGGCGAGCTTTCCGATGTGCAGGCCTTGCTGTTTTCCGGTGTGTTGTGCGCACTTGGATCCTGGTTACTGTATGCGCTCATCAACCCGCTGACCATGTGGCTGACCTTCGCCACTTTCATTGGGTATGCAGTGGTGTACACCGTGATTCTAAAGCCGCTCACACCACAGAACATCGTGATTGGTGGCGCATCGGGCGCCATGCCGCCGGTGCTCGGCTGGGCTGCCATGACCGGTGAAGTCTCTGCCGAGGCGCTGATACTTTTTCTGATTATCTTTTTGTGGACGCCGCCGCATTTCTGGGCGCTCGCTTTGTACCGCACCGAGGACTACCGTAAATCCGGGCTGCCCATGCTACCCGTCACGCACGGTAGTGAGTTCACACGCTTCCAGATTTTGCTCTACACCTTCTTGCTGATGGCAGCTTGCCTGATGCCATATGCATTGGGTATGAGTTCTTGGTTGTATCTGATCGTTGCGCTGGTGCTGAGTGTCGGATTCATTTACTACGCAGTGCGTTTAATGCGTGAGTACTCTGATGCACTAGCACGCACGACCTTCCGCTTTTCATTAATTCATTTGTCGGCATTGTTTGCCGCTCTGCTGCTGGATCACTACCTTGTTTGAAACGGTGGAAGCGGGCATGTTGATCGGGCTGTCGATCAAGGCCCTGATTCTGGCAGCGATTCCTTTGGCACTGGTGTACGTAGCGCGTGGTGAGGACCGCTATCGTCGACTGGCATGGGTCACGGTGTTCTTCACCTTCGACCTGATTGTGTTTGGTGCCTTTACTCGCCTGACGGACTCCGGGCTGGGTTGCCCCGATTGGCCCGGCTGCTATGGTGAGGCAAATCCCTTTCTGGCGCATGCAGACATCAGTGCGGCAGAAGCTGCACAACCTACCGGGCCAGTAACCGTCGTCAAAGCGTGGATAGAGATGATTCATCGCTATCTCGCGATGGGCGTCGGTGTGCTGATCATT
The DNA here is from genome assembly GCA_027485535.1 of Oxalobacteraceae bacterium. Taxonomy (GTDB): domain Bacteria; phylum Pseudomonadota; class Gammaproteobacteria; order Burkholderiales; family Burkholderiaceae_D; genus Pernthalerella. Next base: position 19,232 of record JAIXQV010000117.1, read on the forward strand.
GCCTTGTTGGTGATCGCAACGCGCTTGTGGCGAAAGACCGCCTTGCCGCGTTACCACCCTGCTTTGCCAATTGCATTGCTGATCTGGGTTTGTGTGCAAGGTGCGTTTGGCGCTCTCACCGTCACACTCAAGCTGCAACCGGTGATTGTGACCAGCCACCTGCTGCTGGGTATGGGGCTGCTCGCCATGCTGGTGTGGCATGCCACACGACAAAGCGAAACGGAACATACCGTCATTCCCGCTGATTCAGCTGATGCGCCCGCAGCTTTGCGTGCCTTAGCCTTGATCGCGCTGGCGCTCGGTTTTACTCAGATTGCTTTGGGTGGCTGGGTCAGTACTAACTATGCGGCACTAGCCTGTGGTGGGTTTCCGCTGTGCCAGGGTGCAGTAGTGCCAGCCATGGATTTTGAACATGGCTTCACTTTATGGCGCCAGTTAGGCATGACCGCGGGCGGTGAATATCTTCCATTTGATGCACTGGTAGCCGTGCATTGGGTGCATCGATTATTCGCGCTGGTCGTCGTCACGGTAGTGGGGTTGACGGCCTGGCGTGCAATGCAAATTACAGCCTCTGCAGATATCGGCCGCTGGTTGCTCTGGTTAATTGCACTGCAGTTTTTGTCGGGCATCAGTACGGTGGTATTCAACTGGCCATTAGCTTTGGCGGTGCTGCATAACGCAGGTGCCGCCTTGATGGTGGTGTTGCTCACCATATTGAATTGCCGTGTCGCTATTCGCGGCCAAGTAAATGAAGCGCGGCTTGAACAAGCCGCAATGACTGCATGATTTTCGGGTGTTAACTCGCTATGCGCCGACTACTTCTATTGTTGTGCTGTGTGTGTGCCTTAGTGGCTTGCGACAGCAAAGTGCCCACACCCAAGGTGAGCTTCGCCAACACGGATGTTACGGGTTCCGATTTTGGCCGCGATTTTGAATTAACTGATCACACCGGTCAGCGTCGAAGCTTGGCGGATTATCGCGGCAAGGTGGTGGCCTTGTTTTTTGGCTTCGCGCAGTGTCCGGATATTTGCCCGACGACGCTATCGGATTTGGCGCAGGTAAAACAGCAGCTCGGTAAGGATGGCGACAAACTGCAAGTGCTGTTTATCACGGTAGATCCGGAGCGCGATACGCAAGAAGTCTTGGCTAGTTTCGTACCCGTATTCGATTCGAGTTTCGTTGCGCTACGCGGTGATAAAGCCGAGACGGACAAGGTAACCAAAGACTTTAAAGTCTTTGCGCAAAAAGTGGCGGGCAAAGATGGCGGTGCATACACCATCGACCATACTGCTGCGACCTACGTCTACGACCCCCAAGGGCGCCTACGCTTATTCGTGAGGCACGGGCAGACGCTCAGTCTCGTAGGGGATGTAAAGCAACTGATTGCAGAGGCGCGTTGAAATAAGCGCTCCTTATGCGTACTCAGCCAGCGCTGCCTTCATTTTCTTCATAGCCGCAACTTCGATCTGACGGATGCGTTCAGCTGATACACCGAACTCATCCGCCAGCTCATGCAGCGTGGCGCCCGAGCCGTCGTCATTGGCCAGCCAGCGTGCCTCAACAATACGGCGCGCGCGTGCATCCAGGGCACTGAGCGCTTGTTCCAGACCTTCCGACTGCAGACGATCGTAATGCTTGGCCTCCAGCACTTTCAGCGGCTCGGAATGATCAGCCGAGAGATAGGAGATCGGTGCGAACTTTGCGTCGTCATCTTCGTCAGAAGGCGCATCAAGCGCAATATCACGCCCTGATAAACGCGTTTCCATCTCGATGACTTCTTCGCGTTTTACATTCAGTGAAGCAGCCAGATCATCCACCTGTTCCGGCGTCATAGTATCGAGACCGGTCTTGTGACTGCGCAGATTGAAAAACAGTTTGCGCTGCGCTTTGGTGGTGGCTAGCTTCACCATGCGCCAGTTGCGCAGAATGTATTCATGGATCTCTGCTTTGATCCAATGCATTGCATAGGACACCAAGCGCACACCTTGCTCGGGGTCGAAGCGCTTGACCGCTTTCATCAAGCCGATGTTTCCCTCTTGGATCAGGTCCGCGTGAGGCAGGCCGTAACCAAGGTAGCCACGCGCGATTGACACCACCAAACGCAGATGCGACATCACGAGCTTTTGCGCTGACGCTAAATCACCTTCATCGCGCAGCTTGCGCGCGAGGTTCGCTTCCTCTTCCTGCGAGAGCATGGGAAGGCGATTAACAGTAGAGATATAGGCATCAATGTTGCCAACACTGGCTGGAAGTCCGAGAGCCAGCGCCTGGCGACCGGCCGGCACGAGGGCAGACGATGCGGACATAGCTGTCATTGGTTCTCCTGAGGCGGAAATTAAGGCTGCGGCAGGGTCTGCCGCGTTTCAGGTGTAAATATTAGCACTCTGCGGGGAGGAGTGCTAAGTCCCGGCTAAGGTGAATAAATTGATATTTCGCTAATTTTTGGTGGTTGCAGGTCAGGCAAGGCCTTGGATCCCGGCCTTCGTCGGGATAACTGATGGGAAGTTGAGCCTAGGCGCCCAGAGAGCCGCTGTGGCGATGGTCATTGGAACGACGGGTGGATAGTTGATCCCTACAATCAAGCGGTAAGCCG
>JAIXQV010000156.1 GCA_027485535.1 Oxalobacteraceae bacterium
ATGGCATTCGGCGGATTCAACGATAACAGTCACCAAGCACCGATGGCAGAGATTAACGTCACCCCCATGGTGGACGTGATGCTGGTGCTGTTGGTGATTTTTATCATCACCGCACCGCTGTTTACGCATGCGGTCAAGCTTGAGCTACCTACTGCAGCATCAGCACCGGCACCCGACAAGCCAGAGAGCATTACGCTATCGATCAATGCCGAGGGCAAACTGTTCTGGAACAACGCCGCGGTGAGTGTCGACGAGTTGGGTACGCGCTTTGCAACCGCTGCGCAAAAAAAGCCGCAACCAGAGTTGCAACTGCGCGCTGATAAGTCCACCCGCTATGAAGTGATTGCGCAAGTGATGTCAGCCGCACAAACCAACGGCATGACAAAAATCGGTTTCGTCACCAATCCTAAAGATGTGAGTCGCTAAGTGAACGCAGTAGATCAATCCATGCAAGACAAATACAGCCCGACAGATGTCGAGCGCAATGCGCGCGAACACTGGCAAGCGATTGATGCCTACAAAGTCGTCGAGCATGCACGCGATGCCCAAGGCAATGAGAAGAAAAAATTCTACGCCTGCTCGATGCTGCCCTACCCCTCGGGCAAGCTACACATGGGCCATGTACGCAACTACACCATTAATGATGTGATGGCGCGTCAGCTGCGCATGAAAGGCTACAACGTACTGATGCCGATGGGCTGGGATGCGTTCGGCATGCCCGCAGAAAATGCTGCGATGGCGAATGGTGTACCTCCTGCACAATGGACTTACGCCAACATTGCGCACATGAAGCAGCAAATGCAAGCGATGGGTCTGGCGATTGACTGGTCGCGCGAGATGGCGGCCTGCAGCCCTGATTACTACAAGTGGAACCAGTGGATGTTCCTGAAGATGCTCGAGAAGGGCATCATCTACCGTAAAACCGGCACAGTGAACTGGGACCCGATTGACCAAACTGTGCTTGCGAATGAACAGGTGATTGACGGCCGTGGTTGGCGCTCCGGCGCGCTGATCGAGAAACGTGAAATCCCGATGTACTACGTCCGCATCACCGATTACGCGGAAGAATTGCTCGATTGTGTTGAACACAAATTGCCTGGCTGGCCAGAGCGCGTGCGCATCATGCAGGCGAACTGGATTGGCAAATCGACCGGCGTACGTTTTGCGTTTCCGCATCAGATCAAAGGTAGTGATGGTCAACTGATCAGCGACGGCAAACTGTGGGTGTTCACCACCCGTGCTGACACTATCATGGGTGTGACCTTCTGCGCTGTCGCACCTGAGCATGCACTGGCAACTCATGCGGCGAGTAACAATCCTGCACTCGCTGCATTCATCAATGAGTGCAAGCAAGGTAGCGTGATCGAAGCCGACATGGCGACGATGGAAAAGAAAGGCATGCCGACCGGCTTGTTCGTGACGCATCCCGTCACTGGCAAGCAAGTCGAGGTCTGGGTCGGTAACTATGTGCTGATCACCTATGGTGATGGCGCTGTGATGGGCGTACCCGCGCACGATGAACGCGACTTCGCCTTCGCCAAGAAATACCAATTACCGATCGAGCCCGTGATCGCGATCGAGGGTAAGACCTACAGCACCGATGCCTGGCAAGAGTGGTACGCCGATAAAGAGCATGGCATCTGCGTAAACTCGGGACAATACGACGGACTTCGCTACCAATCGGCAGTCGATGCCGTGGCTAATGATCTTGCTGCACAAGGTACTGGCGAGAAGAAAGTGACCTTCCGACTACGCGACTGGGGAATTTCACGCCAGCGCTACTGGGGCACACCGATTCCGATGATTCACTGCGAAGCTTGTGGTGACGTACCGGTACCGGAAAAAGATCTGCCGGTGGTTCTGCCTGAAGATTGCGTACCGGATGGCAGCGGCAACCCGCTCAACAAGCACGAAAAATTCCTGAAGGTGGATTGCCCGACTTGCGGAAAACCCGCGCGGCGCGAGACCGATACCATGGATACTTTCGTCGATTCATCCTGGTACTACATGCGCTACTGCTCGCCGGGTTCGAACGATGCCATGGTAGATACGCGCAATGACTACTGGATGCCGATGGACCAGTACATCGGCGGTATTGAACACGCAGTACTCCATCTGTTGTATGCACGCTTCTGGACCAAGGTCATGCGCGACTTCGGGCTGGTCAAATTCGATGAGCCCTTCGTCAATCTGCTGACACAAGGCATGGTGCTGAACGAAACTTACTATCGTGAAGACAGCGCTGGCAAAAAAACCTGGTTCAACCCGGAAGATGTTGAACTGACCTTCGACGACAAGGGTCGCCCCGTCGCAGCCAAGTTGAGTAGCGATGGTCAAGCGGTACAGATCGGCGGCACCGAGAAAATGTCGAAGTCCAAAAACAACGGCATCGACCCGCAAGCCATTATCGATCAGTACGGCGCTGATACCGCTCGCCTGTTCACCATGTTTGCGTCGCCGCCCGAGCAGACACTGGAATGGTCGGGGGCGGGTGTCGAAGGTGCTCACCGCTTTCTGCGCCGTGTCTGGAATTATGCGCAGTCACATGCAGCCGACCTCGATCCCGTATTGAGCATCAGCGGCACTGCTGACGCAGACATCAAGACGCTTCGGCTCGAGATGCACAAACTGCTGCAGCAAGCCGACCATGATTACAGCCGACTGCAATACAACACGGTCGTTTCAGCCTCGATGAAAATGCTGAACCTGCTGGAGGCAACCACGCTTCAAGCGAGCCCCGCGTCGCGGGCAGCACTAGGGGAGTGCGTAGGTATTTTCTTGCGCGTGCTTTACCCGGTTGCGCCGCATCTGACCCATGCGTTATGGGCCGCCTTGGGTTATGCAAAGGCGCATGGCGATTTGCTTGACGCACCTTGGCCGCAGGTCGATAGCACCGCACTGGAGCAATCGCATATCGAGTTGATGGTACAAGTGAATGGCAAGCTTCGCGGAAAAATAACCGTCGCCAAAGCCGCTGACAAAGCGAGTATCGAAGCCGCTGCGCTCAGCGATGACAATGTGAAGAAATTCGTTGAGGGTACGCCGAAGAAAATTATCATCGTGCCTGGCAAGCTGGTGAATATCGTGGCCTGAGGGAGAACGCATTGAACAAGTTCACGCGCTGGTTTTCCATCCTGCTGCTGGCGACGCTACTCGCCGGCTGCGGCTTCCAGCTTCGCGGCTCCACCCCTGAGACCCGGCTCAGCTTTGAATCGCTATATCTTGATGCACCCGTTGGCACGCCGCTGGAGCGTGACCTGCGTACCGTACTGCGCGCCAGTAGCACGCAGCTCACGGCAGACGCAAAATCTGCGCCGGTAACGCTGCGGGTGTTATCGCAAGACCAAGAGAAAAAAGTACTGACGCTGAATGCGCAGGGCAAGGTGCGTGAATTCAGTCTGACGTATCGCGTGCGCTTTGAAGTGGCCGATGCAAGCAATAAAAAACTACTGCAGCCACCAGAGATCGCGCTGCAATCCATCCTGTCTTACAGTGAAGAGCAGGCGCTGGCCAAGGAGCAGGAAGAACGCATGACCTTCGAAGATTTGCGCCGCGATGCCGTTGCACAAATCATGCGCCAGCTGGCGCGGGTCAAGCCGGAACAGCTGTAAGTTATGCAGGTGCGCGCCGACGCGCTCGATGCGCATCTCGACAAATCACTGGCGCCTTTGTACGTCATCAGTAGTGATGAGCAGCTACTGCTGCTCGAGACTGCTGACCGTATCCGTGCCAAAGCGCGCGCGGGCGGCTTCTCCGAGCGCGAGGTACTCATCGCCGAGCGCTACTTCAAATGGGGTGAGCTGCAGTCGGTGCAGCAGTCGATGTCCTTATTTGGCGATCGCAAGCTGATCGAGCTACGTATCCCGAGCGGCAAACCGGGTAAAGAAGGTGGTCAGGCATTACAAGATTACGCGGCGGCTTGTGTTGGGTCCGAGGCGGGTGACACACTCACCCTGATCACCCTACCCAAGCTCGACTGGGCGACACAAAAAAGTGCTTGGGTCACTGCCCTGCAGCGGCACGCAGTTTTCGTCGAGATCCCCAACATCGAGCGGCACCAGCTAGGCTCCTGGATCGGACAACGGCTGGCGGCGCAGGGCCAGAGCGCAGATAAGCACGCGCTAGAGTTTATGGTGGATCGTGTCGAGGGTAATTTGCTCGCGGCCCACCAGGAAATCCGCAAGTTGTCCTTGCTGTATCCTGACGGCCGGCTATCGCTGGATCAGATTCAAGATGCGGTGCTGAACGTCGCACGCTACGATGTATTCAAGCTGTCGGAGGCGATGCTGTCGGGTGATGTCAGCCGGGTCACCCGTATGCTCGACGGTTTGAAGGGTGAAGGCGAGGCGCTGCCCTTGGTGCTGTGGGCGGTCAGTGAAGAAATACGTACGTTGCTGAAGCTGAAAATCGGTAGCGATGAAGGACGGCCGCTGGCGGCCATGCTGAAGGAGTACCGCATCTGGGGACCGCGCGAGCGGCTGATGGCACCGG
>JAIXQV010000211.1 GCA_027485535.1 Oxalobacteraceae bacterium
GCCAGCCAGCTCAATACAAAGGTAATCGCGCCCAGCAGCAGCAACACAAACCAGTAGTAATGCAGATGATTGCGAATCAGCGGGGTGATGTCTTGTATGCCCTCTTCACCGCCGGTGTACTCCCAAAAAATCAGCATCAGGCGTTGCATGATCACTGCCGCTGACAGCATCGCCAGTGCAAAATAAGGGCCGCGTAGCCTTAGCGTAGGAAAGCCAAGCAGCAGCGCAAACGCGGTCGAGAGCACCATCGCAATTGGCAGACTCCACCAGGGGCCCCACCCCATCTGCACGTTCATGAAACCAGCAGCGTAGGCACCAACCCCAATGAACAGGGCGTGGCCGAAATTCTCGCGCCCAGTCAGGCCACACATGAAATCCCAACTCACTGCCCAGATGCCGTAAATCGCGGCGACAGTCAGCACGCCAATCAGGTAATTGCCGGGGAATAGCACCGGCACGATCGCGAGTGCGCCTAGCGAAGAGACGCCAGCGATGGCAGCAGAGCGATCCAGTTGATGTAATCCGCGCATCGCTCTGCTCCTAGAATGCGGCGCGCTTGCCGAAGATACCGGCCGGTCTGAACACCAGCATGAGCAAGGTGGCTAGTACCGACACAATCTCGGTCCAGCTGCTAGAGATGGTGTAGGCCACGATCGTCTCGGCATAGCCGAGCATCAAAGCGGCGACAATGCTACCGGGGATACTGCCGAGCCCACCGACGATCACAATCGCAAAGGCTTTCATGATCGGCAGCAGATGCATGGCGGGTTGTACCGACAGGAAGGGGCCGGCCATCACCCCGGCCAGTGCCGCCAGTGCCGCCGAGATCGCCATCACCAAAGAGAAAATACGATCACTCGGAATGCCCATGTACTTGGCGGCCTCGGCATCCTGCGAGATCGCGAGTATTGCGCTACCCAGCCGTGTACGTTGTATGAACAAGTGCAAGGCACCAATCGCTACCACTGCCACGACGACAGTTAATAAGCGCTGCCCGGCGATATCAATGCCACCAATCGCAACCTTGGACTGAATGAAGGCGGGTACGTTGCGGTACTCGGACCCAAAGATCAGAAACAAGGCTTGCTCAATGACCAGCGAGATCGCTAGTGTGATCATCAACACGCCCAGCTGTGAGTGGCGCAGTGGACGAATGAAGATTTTTTCGATGACGATACCGAACAGCGCAACCAAGGCAATCGCCATCAGCGCGGCGGACAGTAAAGGCCAGCCCAAGATAGCGGTGGCCACGTAAGTACCATACGCCCCCAGCGCATAGAACGAACCATGCGCAAGGTTAAGCACCCTTGCAACGCCAAAGATCAGGGTGAAGCCGACCGCCAGCATCGCGTAGATGGCGCTACTGACGGCGCCATGGATCAGGATCTCCATGGGGTGGAATTATTTTTTCATCCAGGGTGGCAGGATGAAATTGCCATTGCGTAGCTCTTTCGGATAAATGACCGCGCGCTCGCCTTTTTCTTGCCATTGCACGAATAGCAGGTTGTACTTGCCCTTGCCGGTTTGAAGATCATGCTGCTCATCGAAACTGATCTCGCCGGCGATACCCTCGTGGCGGGTTTTTTCAAGTTCTTTGATGATCTTGTCGGTATCGAAGCTTCCGGCACGTTTGACGGCATCGGCATACAGCAGCACAGCGTCATAGGCAAAGAACGCGGTGAATACGGGGTAGTTGGGCGACTGCTTCTTGAACTCGTCAAAGAAGGGCAGTGTTTTTTTGGTGAGTGGTGTACGCACCGCAAAATTCACCGTTACCTGCGAAATAGATTTACCACCGATGCGCTTGAAGAAATCACCATCCATGCTTTTAACATCGACACCGCCGTACGGCACCGGTACCTGCGCATCGTGCCACTGCTTGGCGAGAATATCGGAAGAGCCGTGCGAGACAATCACAATCATGTACTGCGCGCCGCTTGCCTTTACTTTGGCCAACAGTGGCGAGAAGTCGGAAGTCTGCGTATCGAACAACTCCGTCAGCTTGACCTCGGCACCCACCTCTTTCGCGCCCTTGGCAAGTAGTGGCACCAGATCCTGCACCCACTTGGCGTTCTCGCCGATGATTGCGATGTTCTTGTAACCGAGCTCGCCAATCACAAAGTTGGCGACGTAATCCACCAATGCGCGTGCCTGATGCGCAGAGTTGATTGGCCCCACGCGAAACACGTATTTGTAGTTGTCGTAGTCGGTCTTGACCTTGTTCGTCACGCTGGGCGAAGCCGCGCCTACACCAAGGTAGATGGTTTTTGCGGCGGAGATAGGCGGCAATTGCGCAAGCGTGTCGCCGCTGGTGTAGCCGCCGAGCAGCACATCAACTGCTTCATTGGCCAGCAGTTTGCGGATCGCGCTAATTCCGGTTTCCGGATCCTCGGTTTCATCTGCAACGACATACTCCACCTTGCGGCCGAGGATGCCGCCCTTCTTATTCACCTCGTCAACTGCCATTTTGATGGCGGTGATCGTGTCTCGCCCAACTTGAAGCTGAACGGCGGTCGGCACACCGATCCGCACCGGCTTACTGTTGTCTTGCGCCTGCGCCACTACCACGGGCGACTGCAGCAACAAAAACAGGGGTGCGAGTACCGCGACCATCCATTGACCACACCTAGCGTGCAGCCGGCTCATGCAGATTGCCATCATGTCTCCTCCTATTGTCAGCGCTGGGGTCGCGCTGACTTATCTCACGCTTGGGAGCTGGCGAAATGAATTGGCCAAACCAAGCAGTGGGGTTCGTTTGACGAACACGAAACCGAATGTAGACGGAAGATGAGATTTGCGCAACGAGCGCTGCGACATGAAAAGCGAAGCCATTGGCAACCTGTGGGCTGCTTCGCCAGGTTATGCCACCTCCGGTGTGTACTCGGGCCTGTCGGGCTAGGCGTCCCAAAAAAATCGTTGGTGATTACACCTATCCAGTGATCGAACGAATTTTGGTAAAGGACTGCACTCAGGCGTGTTGATAAAGCGACGCATGAAGACGTGTGTTGAATTATTGATATCGGCCAATATAAAATTGGCAACTCTAGGGTGACGCCTCTTGGTGCGCGATGACACCAACGGATGTAGATGAGGCAGTTTTCTGGCTGGAAGAGAAAGACCGCGAAGCCGCTTTGATTACGTTCATCGTCACCGTATCAGGTATGTCCTTTTTCGGTTTGGGATCGGCGCTTTGGGGATTGATCGCGGGGTTGATTTTTTCGAACATACTCTCGTGGTCAGGTTTTGGAAAAACAATTCCCAACCGACTGAGAGGATTTATCAAGTGATGGAATCCGTTAAGGTTCCCTTCGTCGTCCCGCTCGAAAACATGTTGCCGGACGAACCGCTATTGATGATGGGCGCAGGCCCTGTACCCATTCCCCCGCGGGTTGCGGCAGCAAATTCCATCGTGATCAATCATCTCGGCGAGACGATGAACCGGGTCGTAGAACAAGTCAAGCA
>JAIXQV010000261.1 GCA_027485535.1 Oxalobacteraceae bacterium
ATTGCTTGTGCGAGCGTGAGTACGCCTTTCTCAACTGCCAGCCGACCGATGAACAAGCCGCCGTGGCGCATATGATCGCCCGGTACACCGATTGCCTCAACAAAATTCGGTTTGATGCAGAGCTTGTCGGGTGGCAGCCCACCGCGGATGAAAATCTCGCGGCACATTTGATTCAGCACGATGTAACGACGTACACGATCTCGCCATGTACCGAGCATACGATGGCCAGACACCATACCCGCGCTTACTGCTGATTGCGTCAGCGAGCCGCGATAGCAACGATGCAGCACGGCGCGCCAAGGCCAGCGACCGACGCAGTCATCGCAGTAGCGACCATTGCGCATCAGCATGGCCTGCGGGCACAACAGCCGGAAGTTGTGCAAGGTTTGCACCACCGGGATACCCAATTGCTCTGCTACGCCGTACAACGAAGGCGAGATAAGAGGAAACGTATTGTGGGCGTGAATCAGGTGTGGCCGAAAACTCCGCAACAAGCGCCCGACTTCCATCACGGTACGCTTGGACCAAACGCTGTCCACGGCTGCTTGCCAACGCGGCAGGGCGTCTAGATCGGCGTTATCGCGCCGGTACAGCATGACCTCATGCCCATGGCGTTGAAGCAGCGCGATCTCTGCCTCCACCACGGTATCTTCGCCACCGCGATACAGGTAGGCGTTATGTGCGACCAGGATTCTCATGCGCCGCGATGTTAGATAGATGACGGCCTTAGCGAGATGCGCAGGCACAAGCGACTCGGCTATGATCGACGGCGTTCAACAAGGAGGCGACGAGATGCAGTCAACCCAAGCAACCCAGGCAATCAATCTCGCTGGCAAACGTGTGCTGCTGACGCAGGCATCGGATTTCATGGGGCCGGCACTCGCTGAGGTGTTTCGCGAATGCGGCGCCGATGTGATCGCGGCCGACGGCCCGATCACTGATCTCCAGTATCCACAGCAGCTGATCGATGTGTCAGGTGAGATTGACGTGCTGTTAATGAACTTGGGCGTGCCCGCGCCAACCAGCCCGGCAGCCGAGGTCAACGACGACGAGTGGCGCTCGGTATTCAACGCGATGGTCGATCCATTACCGAGATTCGCCCGAGCTGTGCTGCCGCAAATGCTGGCACGTGGCAGCGGCAAGATTCTTCTGATTGGCAGCGCATCCGCCTTGCGCGGTATGCGCAGAGCTTCTAGCTATAGCGCCGCGCGCGGTGCGCAGCTGGCCTGGGTGCAAGCGGTCGGCACCGAACTGGCCAGCAAGCAGATTCAGGTCAACGCGATTGCCCAGAACTTTGTCGAGAATCCCACGTATTTTCCGCCCGAGGTGCAAGCCAATCCGTCGTTTCAGGAAAGACTTCAACGCGAGGTGCCGCTGGGTCGGCTGGTGAGCGCGCGCGAAGATGCGATGTTCTGCGCGTATCTGGCGAGCGATCACGCCAATTGCTTCGTGGGCCAGGTTTTCCCGGTCTGTGGCGGCTGGGTTGGGCGTTGATATGAAAGCGGATTTGGCTTGATAACGCCCTACAAAATGACGGGCTCATCCAAGCAAGCGCCTCGAATGCTACCTCATAAAAGCCGTATAATTTGTATTATGTAAAACGATGACTGGACCGGAAAGTGGAGGATCCCAGTCCCAGTCCCATAACCAACCCTAGACAAAGCCACGAACCAGCGCTGGCTTTATTTCCTGAGCCGACTCTCACGGATCGGTTGCTCCACGATCAGGCCCGCGACCATGGACAACTCGGATGCGATCAGATTGATCACGTCATCCGAGGTAATCATGCCAAACAGCCCGCCGGCACGATTCACTACCGGTAGCCGCCGAATCTTTTTGCCCCGCATGACGCCCAGCGCCTCATTTAGGCTAGCGTCTTCTTGCACCGTGGTAACCGGCGAACTCATCAATTCCGCCGCCGAGAACATTTTGGGGTCAACGTCCAGCGCCAAGGTCTCAACCAAAATATCGCGGTCGGTCACGATGCCGATCGGAATCCGGGCGCCATCTAGCTGATTGTCGACCACCACTACATCGCCCACATGGTGCCGACGCATCAACGCCGCCACCTCTGCAATCGGCGCATCCGGTTCGCAGCAAACAACATTTAAGTTCGCGTAATCTCGTACTAGCATTGGGTTTGTCTCCTCTGATTGACACCGCGTCGGCGCGAGTACACCATGCCGAAAAGGGAGAACGCCATGTCATCAGAATTCAGTTTGGAGCGCATTACACAGCTCGTCTCTGATCTTGAGCAGGAGCTACAGGCCGCGCCACCCGGCTCCGCCAAGCTTGACGCATTACGAGAAGAGATTGTCGTGCTAAAGCGGACGCTCGAGCAGCCTGAAGGATCGTCGGGCGATCTTGGTGATCACCTTCAGGGCGTACGCAGCCGCTTGAGCGAGGTACTCGCCAATGTTGAGGGCGAGGCGCTGAAAGATACGCCCTATCTGGTTGAATTCGGTCGGATACTCGGGCTGGTGTAAAACCAACCCGAGCCAAACCGCCCTGTCGTCAGCCACTGCAGTGGCCAACATGGCAGGGCGCGGTGGGTGATGCGCTACTGTGGTTGGTTGTTGCTGCTTGCCGTGCTACTGCTTGATGCGCTGCTGTTCGGTAGGTTAGCGACATCAGTTGCAGCCGTGCTGATAGGTGCCGCACGCTTGCTATCAAATTCTTTCAGCACTTGGTCTCTGAACGATGGGAACATCTTCGCTGATACTTCCTTGACCGTTGCGAGGAACAAAGCAGGAACTGCGAGGCCCGCCTCCGAGTCGTCGCCTTTAGCGGCTCTCATTACCATCCGGGAAAGTACTAACTCATAGGCCAGCCGCTCCCTTTCCGTCTTACCAAGATTCAGGGCAACCAACTGACTGTCCATGGCTTGCCACAGCGCGACTAATTCCTCAGAGTAGACGGCACCAGGTGACTGACTTGCGCTGGGGTCATACAAGAATTTTGCGCAGACAAGCGCACGATCTTCCATATTCTGCTTATAGCGCTTCTTCGCCTCTGGGTCTGATTCTGCTCGTGATTCAAGCTCGGCGAGCGTCAGGGTTGCATCACCATAGTCCTGCATGACCGAATTGCGTGCGGCGAACAGTGTTTTTCCGGCCGGGCTTGCATCGAAAGCCTTCCCATACAAGGTGGCTATCAGCGCTGAATGCGTAATACTGGAATCTTTCAATGAGGTCGGAAGCCGTTTGAGCAATTCTGGTGAAAATTTATCTACAGGGATTTTGACTGCTTGACCGAGGAATAACTTGGCATCGGAGGCACGCAGACCTTTGCTGCCAACGTTACCCGCCTGTATCGCCTTAACCCAGTGGTCCGCGATCTCATTACTCAGAATCATTAACTCCTTATCCAATTTACGCGGTGACGGCTGAGCTTCAATATCGGAACTGCGCAGCTTGTTAGGCGATTTGATGTCTTGTGCCGTGAATGCGGTCGTCCTGTCGCTTGCAGATGCCGAGGTTTTACGTGGTGTTGTCGGTGCCGATGCACTGCCCTTCTCTCCAAACATGTTCTTTAAACTGGACGAAATTCGCTTTGAAACGCGCAGGCGCATCAATTTTGTCGGGCTTGGGGGCGGTGATGCATCGCTGATCGTGTCGCCGGTCAGGGCGCTCAGGGCCAGCGATGGAATATGGGGAACGGGCGTTGCCGACGGCGTGGCTTGGGGTGTTGCCGGTGGTGTAGCTTGCGGTGTTGCCGGTGGCGTTGGCTTGGAGGGTGAAGCGAGGCTGGCAGGTGACGATTCACTACGTCCCCGACTTTGTTGCGGTGAGTCGATTGAAAATTTACTGAGTGAACGCGGTGAGCGCG
>JAIXQV010000198.1 GCA_027485535.1 Oxalobacteraceae bacterium
CCCCACCAGACTTCGTTCTGGTGATTCAGCAGGATGATGCCGACGTTCGGGCGATAGCCTTCACGGTCCAGCATGTTCCACCTCGAATGGTTTGCGAGCGGCGCGTCGCGGTCGCGGCGACGCTGAACAATTCCGTGTGAGGGAGATGGACGGCGCCAAGGTGCTGCGATCCGCGCGGCGCAAACCCGCGAATACTTTAGAATTGCATCAGATTATAACCCTCTCTTTTTAAAAATTTTTTCTCATGCGCGCCTCCCGATTTTTTATCTCTACCCTAAAAGAAGCGCCTGCCGATGCCGAGATCATCAGCCACCAGCTGATGCTACGCGCTGGCATGATTCGCCGGCTGGGCTCCGGTATCTACAACTACCTGCCGATCGGCCTGCGCGTGATCCGCAAGGTGGAGAACATCGTGCGCCAAGAGATGGACCGCGCCGGCGCCATCGAACTCCTGATGCCGCTGGTGCAGCCCGCCGAGCTATGGCAAGAGACCGGGCGCTGGGACAAGATGGGGCCGGAACTGCTGCGCTTGAAAGATCGGCACGGTCGAGACTATGCAATGCAACCGACTTCGGAAGAAGTTGTCACTGACATCGCGCGTAGCGAGATCAAGTCGTACCGCCAGCTGCCGGTCAACTTCTACCATATCCAGACCAAGTTTCGTGACGAGCGTCGGCCGCGTTTTGGCCTCATGCGCGGGCGCGAGTTCACCATGAAAGATGCCTACTCTTTCGACCGTGATGTCGAAGGATTGCAGCGCTCGTATGCGCTGATGGTTGATGCCTATACGCGGATTTTTCAGCGCTTCGGCCTGAGCTTTCGTGCAGTCGCCGCTGATAACGGTGCAATAGGTGGTTCGGGCTCGCAGGAATTCCATGTGATTGCCGACACCGGCGAAGATGCACTGGTTTACTGCCCCACTTCCGACTATGCCGCCAATATCGAAGCGGCTGAGGCTTTGCCACCGACGAATCCGCGTGCAGCGCCAACCCAAGCGCTGACCAAAACAGCCACGCCGGGCAAAGAGCGCTGCGAGGATGTCGCACAATTCTTGGGCCTGCCACTGACGCAGACAGTGAAATCCATCGTACTGTCGGTTGAGCAGGACGAAGGCCGGCGTGAGATCTGGCTATTGCTACTGCGCGGCGACCATGAGCTGAATGAGGTCAAAGCCAGCAAGCTGCCCGGTATCGGTCCGTTCCGTTTTGCCAGCGAAGCAGAAATCCTTGAGCACTTCGGCTGTAAGCCTGGTTATCTCGGCGCGATTGGGACGTTAAAGCCAGTCAAGGTGGTGGCTGATCGCAGCGTTGCCATCATGAGCGATTTTATTTGCGGCGCGAATGAGGAAGGTTTCCACTACATCGGCGCCAACTGGGGTCGCGATCTGCCCGAGCCATTGGTCGCTGATATTCGCAACGTCATCGCTGGCGATCCTTCGCCTGATGGCAAAGGTGTGCTCGAGATTCAAAGAGGTATCGAGGTAGGGCATGTATTCCAGCTCGGTACGCGCTACTCGGCGGATATGAAAGCAAGCTATCTCGATGAAAAAGGCCAGCCGCAACTCATGCAAATGGGTTGCTACGGCATTGGCATCACGCGTATTCTGGGCGCTGCCATCGAGCAGAATTTCGATGACAAAGGCATTATCTGGCCAGTGTCGATTGCGCCGTTTGAAGTCGTGCTCTGCCCGCTTGGTTACGACCGCAGCGAAGCCGTTAAAGCCGCCGCTGATGACTTGTATACGGCCTTGCAACAAGCAGGCGTCGATGTGATTATCGATGATCGTGGCGAGCGCCCCGGCGTCATGTTTGCCGATTGGGAGTTGATTGGTGTGCCGCATCGGGTTGTGATTGGCGAGCGCGGGCTGAAAGACGATCAGCTCGAGTACCAAGGCAGGCGCGACCCTAGCGCGACCACTGTGCCGCGCGCGCAGATGACCGAATTCTTGAAGGCGAAACTCGCCTGATCACCATGCGCAGCAAGCGCTCGCCAACACAGGTGGTCCGCTGGCTAGTGGGGTGCTTGTTGTGCAGCGCTTGCATGATGACGCACGCCGGCAAGCAGAAAGAAGAAGCGTTGGCCGATGCCGTTCGGCTCGCGCTATCACGCGCGATTAGTGATCCACGTCCGCCCGAACTCGGATTTGCCAGTGACGCCGATCGGGACGCATGGCGCCAATGGTCGGCCATGATGTCAACGCGTCTGCAAAGCCGAATGCCAGACGCCATGGTACGCAGCGAGTTTCTGCAAACCGTTTGGTACGAGTCGCGTCGTGCCGGCTTGGAGCCCGGCTTGGTATTGGGCCTCATTCAAGTGGAATCCGGATTCAGAAAATATGCGATCTCAAGTGCCGGTGCCCGAGGCTACATGCAAGTCATGCCCTTCTGGACTCGAACCATCGGCGACGGCCAACCCGCCAAGCTATTTCAGATGCAGACCAATCTTCGCTATGGCTGCTCGATTTTGCGGCTCTATCTCGATCTGGAAAAGGGCGATCTGTTCCTCGCGCTCGGCCGCTACAATGGCAGCCGGGGTAAGGCGGAGTATCCGAATGCGGTTAGGGCCGCCTGGCGTCGCTGGCAGCATTAAGGCGTTCTCAAAGGGTCGATGGTGTTGTTGGTGGCATCTTGCCGTACCTCGTGTACTGTCTGCGGTGCCTGCGCTTAGCCCTCGACCCTTTGAGAACGTCTTTCAGGTTGTAGTTGTTGTTGATAGCGTCTCGCCGTCAGTCGAACGCTTTTTTGGGAGTGAGTAATGAAGAAGCTGATGTTTGTTTTGGCGCTGGCAAGCGTGTCGCCAAATTTAATGGCGAATATAGTCGCCACCACGCCCGCCGCCAATAAAGAGAATGCCGACTTTGTGGCTGGTAGCAAGGCGATTGGTCGGCGTGACTGGAAGGCCGCGGTGGAGTCGTTTACCAAGGCGGCGCAAACGATGCCGGGTAATGCCGACGTTCAGAATAACCTCGGGTATGCCTATCGGCACTTAGGCGATCTCGATAAATCCTTTACGCATTACAAAGAGGCGCTGCGGATTGACCCCAAGCATCGTGGCGCGCATGAGTACATTGGTCAGGCTTATCTGAAGGCAAAGCAGCCTGAAAAAGCGGCTGAGCACTTGGCAGCGCTGGAGTCGATTTGCGGCAAGGGCTGTGAGGAGTATCAAGACCTGGCGCGTGCTATCGAAAAATACGGAAAATCGAACTAGGCACCGAAGTCGTCCTGCCGGTGGTTTTGCTGCTGGCACGGCCTTAAAACAAAAACGCCCGCAGCATTGCGGGCGTTTTTGTTCGGTCCCTGAAGCTTACTTCAAGTGGCCAGAGATGAGTTTGGTCATCTCGAACATCGAGACAGTCTTCTTGCCATTGAACACGGCTTTCAGCTTGTCGTCGGCGTTGATGTTGCGGCGGTTAACCGCATCTTGCAGCTTGTGCTTCTTGATGTAGTCCCAAACCTTCTTGGTGACATCGGTACGCGGCAACGGGTTTGCACCAACGACGGCGGCCAGTGCGGCGGAAGGTGTCATCGGTTTCATGAAGGCTGCGTTCGGCTTGCGAGCAGTGGTCTTCTTCGCTGCTTTTTTGGCGACTGCTTTTTTGGCAGGTGCTTTTTTCGCTACCACTTTCTTTGCTACGACTTTCTTTGCTGCTGGCTTCTTGGCGGCGACTTTCTTCGCAGGAGCCTTCTTGGCAACCGTCTTCTTCACGGCTTTTTTCGCTGCTGGCTTTTTCGCGGCAGGCTTTTTCTTCGCTGCCGCTTTTTTGGCTGTAGCCATTGATGAACCTCCTTTACATTCGTGGTAAGAAATTGCGCTAATCAACGCAGCGCCAATGGTCTTAGGGTTTTGTTTTCGACGCAAGTGTTTTTTAGGGGGAATCGAATGATTTTTCCCTCTGAAGCAGAGTGAAAAATCATTCTCAGCGGCGGGATCAACAAGACGTCTCGCCGGCAGGGCGGCGCGAGGAGAGGGCTGGGCGTTAGCGCATACCGGGCAGCATGCCCTTCATACCGCGCATCATTTTCATCATGCCGGCACCTTTGAACTTCTTCATCATCGACTGCATTTGGTCGAATTGGCTCAGGAGACGGTTTACCTCCTGCACCTGAACGCCGGCACCAGTGGCGATTCGGCGCTTGCGCGAGGCCTTGATCAGCTCGGGTTTGGCGCGTTCTTGCGGGGTCATCGCATTGATGATGCCCTCCATACGGCGCACCTGTTTCTCGGCCTGCCCCATATTGGCGCTTGCGGCGGCCTGCTGTAGTTGCGACGGCAGCTTGTCCATCAAACCGGACAGACCACCCATCTTCTTCATCTGCGAAATTTGCGCTTTGAAGTCGTTCAGGTCGAACTTGCCGCCGACCTTGATTTTCTGGGCAAGATCTTGCGCAGCAGCGAGATCCACCCCTTTCTTTGCTTCCTCAACCAGCGCGAGGATGTCGCCCATGCCGAGGATGCGGTTCGCCATACGAGATGGATCAAACGCTTCCAAGCCGTCCAGCTTCTCGGCGACACCAGCGAATTTAATCGGTTTGCCGGTGATATGACGTACCGAGAGTGCAGCGCCGCCGCGTGCATCGCCATCCAGCTTGGTGAGTACGATCCCTGTCAGGGGCAGCGCTTCATTGAAGGCGCGCGCGGTGTTAATGGCATCTTGCCCCAGCATCGCATCGACGACGAATAGCGTCTCGATTGGCTTGACGGCTGCATGCAGCGCGCTGATCTCGGCCATCATCATCTCGTCGATACCAAGTCGACCCGCGGTATCGATCAATAGCACTTCATGGTGGTGTTTCTTCGCCCAGTCGACGGCAGCGAGCGCGATATCAACGGGCTTTTGCGACGACTGCGAGGGGAAAAAGTCGGCACCCACTTGGGCGGCGACGGTTTCCAGCTGCCCGATGGCAGCAGGTCGGTAGACGTCGGTCGAGACGGTCAGTACTTTTTTCTTTTTCTGCTCTTGCAGATATTTGGCCAACTTGCCGACGGTGGTGGTCTTACCCGCACCCTGCAGGCCTGCCATCAGAATAATTGCGGGTGGCTGTGTCGCAAACGAGAGCTGCGCAGCGTCGGGTCCGAGATCGGCACCCATCAGCTTGGCCAATTCATCGTGCACCACGCCGACCAACGCTTGGCCCGGGGTGAGGGATCCGATCACTTCTTCACCGAGCGCTTTTTCTTTGACTCTGGCGATGAAGTCACGTACCGCCGGTAGCGCGACATCCGCTTCCAACAAAGCGAGCCTGACCTCGCGCAACATGTCAGCAGTGTTCGCTTCTGTCAGACGCGCCTCGCCGCGCATGGTCTTGACTACTTTCGACAGCCGCTGGGTGAGATTATTTAGCATGGAGATGAGTAGGAAGGGACGAATGTCGCGCTAGCAAAAGCAAGTTGTTTGCAATGGGCGCCGCTGCTTGATTTTACCTTAGCGCCTAGGCAGATCACGGTATGCCTTGGTGTACACTCAGGACATGCAAGTCTTTGTGATCCCGGCTGCGGCTCTGCTGTATTTGATCTGTGCACTGTTACCGGAGCAGCGCCGACGTGTCGTCGCAAATGGCACCGTGGTCGCGTGGTGCTTGCACGGATTCGCTCTGGCACTGATTGCCATCGAGCCAAATTTCTTGCGCATGGGTTTCGCCATCATGCTTTCCGCTGCTTTGTGGTTGTCGGTGGCGGCCTACTGGCTAGAAAATCGCCAGCGTACGGTCGATGGTTTGCGTCGGCTGGTGCTGCCGAGTGCTGCGGCAGTTGCCGCGTTGCCGCTCGCGTTTCCCGGCGCCCTGATTCCACTGGCGGACAAGACGCCCCTGTTCTCGTGGCACATCGTGTTGTCGACGCTGGCCTATGGCTCGCTCACGATTGCCGCGTTTCAGGCAGTACTCATGGCGATGCAGGAGTCGCGGCTGCACGCACTGACCGCACCGGCGATGCATCGTGGTTGGTTTCTTGGTGCCATTGATCGCCTGCCGCCGCTGCTGACCATGGAGCGCTTGCTATTCCGCATGATCACCATCGGGTTTGTACTGCTGACGCTCACCATGTTGTCGGGCATTTTCTTTTCCGAGCAGGTATTCGGTAAACCATTCCGTTTCGAGCACAAGACGGTATTCACCCTACTATCCTGGCTACTGTTTGGTGCTTTGCTGACGGGCCGTCAGTGGCGAGGCTGGCGCGGCAAGACCGCCTTGTCCTTTGTGCTGACCGGTTTTGCGACACTCTTGCTCGCTTACGTTGGTAGCCGTTTCGTGCTGGAAGTAGTGCTCCAACGGAGCGTGATGTGAAATATGTGCTGTGGGCGCTACTGCTTTATTTAGGCTGGCGCTGGTACTTGAGTAAGAAATCACCGCCCTCATCGCCGCCGCAGGAAGCATCAGCGGCGACCGAAGAGGCGCCGGAGGCCGGCGCATCAACAGAGAAGATGGTGTCTTGTGCCCATTGCGGCATCCACCTGCCGATATCCGAATCCGTACAAGGTACGGGAGCGCTGCATTTTTGTAGCGACGAGCATCGCTTGCGCCATTCCGGACACTGAGCCCCTCGCCTCCAAGCTAAATCCATTCGTTTCTAGTTGCGCGCCGGCCTGTTTTGCCAAGCTTTACATCAGCCGCCGCTTGGCGAGTTGCGTTGATACACAGCGCATCTGTTGCATTCAGCGCGCACTCAGGTGCGCTGAGCGTCTCATTCGCTTACCCTTGCGCGTTTTCGTTTTCTGCCGAGTGCATGTTGCGCGCGTCTTTTACATCCCCATCTGCGTTACCCCGTTTTCGTCTGATTGGCGAGGCCCCGTCCATGCGCGCCTTGCGCGAGCAAATCCTGCGGATTGCGGATAGTGAGGCAGCAGTGGCGATTGTCGGGGAGTCAGGTAGCGGCAAGGAACTCGCCGCGCGTGACTTACATACCCATAGCCTGCGGAGTGTGCACCCCTTCATTGCAGTGAATTGCGGTGCTATTCCGGAGGCACTGATGGAGTCGGAGTTTTTCGGTCACCGCCGTGGTGCATTTACCGGCGCCCATGAAGAACGCAGCGGTTTTTTTCAGGCGGCTCATCGCGGTACGCTGTTTCTTGATGAGGTGGCAGAATTACCGCCCTCGATGCAGGTGAAGCTATTGCGCGCACTGCAGGAGCGCAGCGTGCGCAAGCTGGGTGGTCAGCGCGAGGAAACGGTTGACGTGCGGATTGTGTCGGCGACCAACCGTGATCTTTCGGATGCCGTACGGCGCGGGGAGTTTCGTCAGGACTTGTACTACCGCTTGCAGGTCATTGACTTGCGTTTACCCCCATTACGTGAGCGCCGCGAGGATATTCCCCTGCTGTGCGAAGCTATTTTGAACAGATTAGCCGGAGATCGTCGGCCTCAGTTATCTGCAGACGCCATGGTGCGGCTGTGCGCCCATGACTTTCCCGGTAATGTGCGCGAGCTGGAGAATATCCTCGAGCGCGCGCTCGCCTTGGTGCCGGACCAGAGTATAGAAGCGGAAGATTTGCAGTTTGAGCCTGCGCTACGCTTGTCGAACGCGCTTGGGTCTTCTGCGGTGTGTTCTGATCACGGCGATGCGGCCTTGCCACTGTGCCTGCCGGCCCACCTGCGCATGGTGGAGCGAGCGCTGCTGAGGCGGGCTTTGCGGCAGGCGCGTTTTCAGCGCGCACAAGCCGCGCAACTGCTTGGGATAAGCTTGCGGCAATTGAGATACCGCATGCAACGACTGGCCATCCATGAGTATGACTGAATCAATCTACCCCATCGACGACACTGGTTGGTGCCGCAACGCGCGTCACGCCGAGTGCAGTAATTTTGATGCGCGCCCTGAAGGCGCCGAGATTCGCTTGCTGGTGGTGCATAACATCAGCCTGCCGCCGGGCGAGTTTGGCGGGCGCTACATTGAAGATCTTTTCGCGAATCGGCTCGATTACGACGCCCACCCCTACTTTGCGCAACTCAGAGGGCTGCGGGTTTCGGCACATTTTCTGATCCGACGCGATGGCGAGTTGCTGCAGTTCGTTTCCACCCATGACCGAGCCTGGCACGCGGGTGCGTCGAATTTCAATGGTCGTGAGCGTTGTAATGACTTTTCGATCGGTATCGAAATGGAAGGTACCGATAGCGACGCCTATTGCGATGCGCAATATGCAACTTTAGCGGCGGTCACGGAGGGGCTTTTGCGTGCGCATCCGATCACCGATGTGTGCGGTCACCAACATATTTCACCTGATCGCAAGACCGATCCCGGGCCCAGTTTCGATTGGATGCACTTTCGTGGTGCGCTCGCGGCGCTGCAAAATGCGAATCAACTGCCTACCTCTAAAACAGGTCAGGTGGTAAATTTTCCTATGTGATTTGGCCCAAATACCGGTTGCAACTTGACCGCTTGAGCCCTACAATTAGTACCTGCTAGCCGCTAATCCACTAGATATAGTAGCAAAGCGTTCCAACTGATCCGACCAAGCATCACAAGTGCGACCGCTGTTTTTCGGAACATTCCGAGCCAAATCGGGATTGGTCGGAGCCCATCGGCAGTAAACATTTTCCAAGCTGGGCCGGCATTTTCAGGATGCGCGGTATCTGATTGGGAAAAAATCGATAACAGTGCCGGGATATCACCCGGCATAGCTCAAACAACCGGATCTTCGAATCCGGCGTTTTTTTCAGGAGGCGCAGTGCTTACATCTCAGGATACTTCCGGCAAGGTTTCGCCCGAGTTCGTGCCCGTCGCTCCCGCGCTCGCGCCCTCCACACCAGCGCAGACGGCTGCGCTGTCCGATTACCGGATCATCCGGCGCAATGGCGCGGTAGTGGGTTTCGAGCCTTCCAAGATTTCGATCGCCATGACCAAGGCCTTCCTCGCGGTGAATGGCGGTCAAGGTGCTGCCTCAGCGCGTGTGCGCGAACTGGTTGAGCAACTTACGCAGGGCGTGGTTGGCGCGATGATGCGTCGTCAGCCTGCTGGCGGTACTTTCCACATCGAAGATGTACAGGATCAAGTCGAACTCGCGCTGATGCGCTCGGGTGAGCATGACGTAGCTCGTGCCTATGTGCTGTACCGCGCCAAGCGGCAAGAAGAGCGTGCGCAGCAGCAGCAGGCTAAGGCCGCGACAGAGCCGCACACCACCATACAGATCGATGTCGACGGCCAGCGTGTTGCGCTGGATCACGACAAGCTGATGAAAATGATCCGAGCAGCGTGCATCGGCTTGGAGCAGCATGTTGATGCTGACGCAATCCTGCACGAGACCGTGCGCAACTTGTACGACGGCGTGCCGGTTGAAGAGCTCTACAAGTCCGCCATTCTTGCTGCGCGTGCGCTGATGGAAAAAGACCCAGCCTACAGCCAGGTCACTGCGCGCCTGCTCATGCACACGATTCGCAAAGAGGTGTTTGGTCGCGAAGTGGCGCAAGCCGATGCGGGCGAAGCCTATATCGACTACTTCCCGCGTTTCATCAAGCGCGGTGTGGAAGCCGAGCTGCTGGACGACAAGCTGTCCCAATTTGATCTGCCGAAGCTGGCAGCAGCTTTGCTGCCGGAGCGTGATCTGCAGTTTGGTTATCTTGGTCTGCAAACGCTGTATGACCGCTATTTCCTGCATGTGCAGGGCGCTCGTATCGAGATGCCGCAGGCATTCTTCATGCGCGTCGCCATGGGCTTGGCGCTGAACGAGATCGATCGTGAAGCCCGCGCCATTGAGTTCTATCACCTGCTATCGAGCTTCGATTTCATGAGCTCGACACCGACCCTGTTCAACTCAGGCACGCAGCGCTCGCAGCTCTCCTCGTGCTATCTGACCACGGTAGCGGATGATCTCGACGGAATTTACGAGGCAATCAAAGAAAACGCGCTGCTCGCCAAGTACGCAGGCGGTCTGGGCAATGACTGGACGCCGGTACGCGCGCTCGGCGCTCATATCAAAGGTACTAATGGCAAGTCGCAAGGCGTTGTCCCGTTCCTGAAGGTAGTGAACGACACCGCTGTTGCGGTTAATCAAGGCGGCAAGCGCAAGGGCGCAGTCTGCGCTTACCTCGAAACCTGGCACATGGATATCGAGGAGTTCCTCGATCTGCGCAAGAACACCGGTGATGATCGCCGCCGTACGCATGACATGAACACCGCAAACTGGATTCCAGATCTGTTCATGAAGCGCGTTATGGAGAAAGGCGAGTGGACGTTGTTCTCGCCTTCCGATGTGCCTGACCTGCACGACCTGTATGGCAAGAAGTTCGAAGAAGCCTACTTGCGTTACGAGGCGCGCTGCGCCTCCGGCGAAATGAAGCTGTTCAAGAAAGTACAGGCCAACGACCTCTGGCGCAAAATGCTCTCGATGCTGTTCGAGACCGGACACCCTTGGATTACCTTCAAGGATCCATGCAACATCCGCTCGCCGCAGCAGCACGTCGGCGTAGTGCACAGCTCCAATCTTTGCACCGAGATCACGCTGAACACCAACGAGGCCGAGATCGCCGTTTGCAATCTCGGCTCGGTGAACCTGCCAGCGCACATGAAAGATGGCAAGCTCGACCACGAGAAGCTGCAGCGCACGATCCGTATCGCGATGCGCATGCTCGATAACGTGATCGACATCAACTACTACTCGGTCAAAAAAGCGCGCGACTCCAACCTGCGTCACCGGCCAGTGGGTATGGGCATCATGGGCTTCCAGGATTGCCTGCATGTCATGCGTGTGCCCTATGCATCGAAAGATGCGGTCGAGTTCGCTGATCGTTCGATGGAAGCGGTCTGCTATTACGCCTACATGGCATCTACCGAGTTGGCTGAAGAGCGCGGCACTTACAGTTCTTACCGTGGCTCGTTGTGGGATCGCGGCATCCTGCCGCAAGACTCATTGAAATTGCTGGCGGAAGAGCGCGGCGGTTATCTGGAGGTCGATACGGCTGAGACGATGGATTGGCCAGCGCTGCGCGCTCGCATCAAGCAGCACGGTATGCGCAACTCCAACTGCGTGGCCATCGCGCCGACCGCGACCATCTCGAACATCATCGGCGTCTCGGCATGTATCGAGCCGACTTACCAAAATCTGTACGTCAAGTCCAACCTGTCTGGCGAGTTCACCGACATCAATGAATACTTGGTGCGTGACCTGAAAGCCAGCGGGCTGTGGGACGAGGTAATGGTGGCCGATCTGAAATACTTCGATGGCAGCCTGGCGCGCATCGACCGCATTCCTGAAGACTTGCGCGCCTTGTACGCTACTGCGTTTGAGGTCGAGCCGAGCTGGCTGGTCGAGGCCGCCTCGCGTCGCCAGAAGTGGATCGACCAGGCGCAGTCGCTCAACATCTACATGGCCGGCGCCTCTGGCAAGCGTCTCGACGAGACCTACAAGCTGGCTTGGCTGCGTGGTCTAAAGACGACGTACTACCTCCGCACCATGGCAGCGACCCACGTTGAGAAGTCCACCACCAAGGTGGGTTCACTGAACGCTGTTTCGTCCGATATGCCGGCGGCCCCCGCTGCTGCTGCCGATGGCGCAGCTTGCTATTTGCGACCTGGTGATCCGGGCTTCGAAGAGTGCGAGGCTTGCCAGTAAACGGTTGCCGGCTTGCGCAAACAGATGCTGCTCAAGCCGGCACCGCAATAAACATCTATCCTTGACGTCTTACGCACCAGAAGGAATACAACATGCTCTCTTGGGATGATGAAGCAGCGGCAGTAGCACCGCGCACCTCGCAACCTGCACCTCGCCTGCAAGCAGTGATGCCGACGCCGCCGTTTGCGCCATTAGCGGATGCAGCGCTTGATCCGGGCATTCTTGCCCGTACCGAGCCGCGTGCGGATGCCAGCAATCGCGTGAATGCGGTCGACAAGCGCATTATTAATGGCCAGACCGATGTCAACCAGTTGGTGCCGTTCAAGTACAAGTGGGCTTGGGACAAGTACCTTGCTGGCTGCGCCAACCATTGGATGCCGCAGGAAATCAACATGCAGCGCGATATCGAGCTGTGGAAGAATCCGAACGGACTGACCGAAGACGAGCGCCGCTTGGTAAAACGCAACCTCGGCTTTTTCGTGACCGCCGACTCGTTGGCGGCGAACAATATCGTGCTCGGCACCTACCGCTTCATCACCGCGCCCGAG